>JABEUK010000149.1 GCA_013044425.1 Thermoplasmata archaeon
CAGGACCACCGCGTACCCGCCCACGAGCTCGGCGCAGGCGCGACGGATCGCGGGTTCGAGATCGCGCGTGCGGCCGTACTCGATGGCGATCATCTGCGCCATGGTCTCGCTGTCCGCCGAGCCCATCAGCTCCACGCCTTGCGCCTGGAGCCGACGCCGGATGCGTTCGAAGTTGACGAGGTCGCCGTTGTGGGCGATCGCGGCATCCTCGCCGCGCAGCTTCACGACTAGTGGTTGGGCGTTCTCGAGGTCGCTCGTGCCGGTCGTCGAGTAGCGGGTGTGGCCGATGCCCGTCGTCCCTCGGAGCGCATCGACGAGCTCCTCCGTGAAGATCTCGTGAACGAGCCCCATCCCCTTGCGCAGATGGAGCACCCCGTGGGAGGTGGTGGCGATACCGGCCGATTCCTGCCCCCGATGCTGGAGCGCCCGAAGGCCGCGGAACAACTGCGGGGCCGCGGGCTTGCCCTGAAGGGATACTCCGATGACGCCGCAGTACTCGTGCGCGGGCATGACTCGAGGCGGAGCCTCCCCGTGGGAGCCTCCGCCCGGAGCGACCCGAGCCCGGGTCTTAAGCCGTGCGCTTTGTTGGGACTCCCAGTTCAGCCGAAGAGGGCGGAGAGACCCTCGGCCGCCTCTTCCTCAGAGACGCCCTTCTCTTCCTTCTTTTCCTCTTCCTTCTTCTCGCCCTTGCCGTCCTTCTTCTCCGGGGCGGCGGGGGCCGCGGCCGGAGCTGCGAACGTCTCGGCCTTGGCGAGAACCTCGGTGACATTGACTCCCTCGAGGGAGGCGAGCAGCGCCTTGACCCGGGCCGCGTCGGGCGAGACGCCCGCCGCGCTGAGGACTTCCGTCAGGCCCTTTTCGTCGATCGGCTTTCCGGCGGCGTTGAGCAGCAGCGCACCATACACATACTCCATGTTCACACTCTCCGTTCGATTGGTTTCGGGGATTCCCTACTTGCCTGTCAGGTGTTGGATCGCCGCCGCCTCGCGCATGGCGCGGGCGAACAGCGCGGGGATGGTCTCCTTCGTGATGTACCCGCCCGCCACGGCGAGGCCGAGGGCGCTGCGGTGGGCGCGCGCGAGGAGGATCGGGATCGAGGTCGCGGTCGGATAGGCGATCTCGACCGCGAGGCCGAGCGCCGCGCGGGCCGAACGGGCGAACGAGGCCCGCAGTGCCTCGAGATCGATCGCGAGCGCGTCGTGCGGGTAGAACGTGTCTCCATCGACCAGGGCGCGGAGGTCGAGCCCGACCTCGAGCGGAAAGATGTCCATGCGGGTCAATAGGCCCGCGACCTCGCGGGAAATGGTCGCTCCCTGCTTGACGATGACCGTGTCCTTCTTCAGGACGACCTTGCCCTTCTCGATCGCCGCGGGGAAACCCGCGTGCTGAAGCTCGCCGACGATCGGACCGGGTTTGAAGCTCGTAGTCCCGGCCGGAACGACGATGTCGGCCGGAGCGGCCTCACCGCCGCGGGCCGGCGTCGGAGAGCGAGTGGCCGCGAACTCCGCGAAGAGCGCGAAGGGGTTCCCTTCGGCGGAGAGGACCGCGGTCTGGTCCTCGACCTGAGCGAGGAGTGGTTGGAGCGATGGGCGCGCGTCGATCGCGCGTTCGATCGCGTGCCGGATGGTGCTGTTCGGAGCCACCAGGATCGGGTGACCTCGGTTGCGCAGCTCCTGGCGCATGGACTGTAGAGCGGATGCGGGGACTCCACGAAGTCCGACGAGGGCCGTGACCTTGCCGCTGGCGAGGGTGGTGCGCATCGCCTCGACGCGTGCGATCTTCTCGGGACGGAGGGTCTTCCTGCCGGGCATCTTCCTACCTACCAGAGCCGAACGGCCGGCCCCATGGTGGTCTTGACGTAGACCGACTCGATGTTCGTCCGACCGCGCTCGAGCTTGCCGACCACGCGGTTCAGGAGCGCATCGACGTTCTGCGCGATCTCCTCCGGCGGCATTCCGCGGGCTCCGACGGCGGCGTGGAAGGTGCGGTTGCCCTTCGAGCGGACTCGGACCGATCGTTGGAGCGCCTTGATCAGGTTCGTGGGATCGCTCCCCGGAGGAACGGGGCGGGGCATCTTGCCGCGCGGACCGAGCACCACTCCGAGGCGCTTACCGATCGTCGGCATCAGCGGGGCCTCGGCGAGGAAGAAGTCGATGTCATCGACCGTGCGCTTCGCCCCCTTCGCGTCCTTCATGAAGTCCTCGAGTTCGGTGGACGGAATGATCTTGTCGGCGACCCCGCGGACCTTCTGGCACATTTCGGGGGTGCCGAAGAGCGCCACCTTGACCGGCTTACCCCGCCCGCCGGGGAGAGGCACGTCGTCCTCCAGCCGGTTCTTCGGGATCGCGAGGTCCAGGTCCTTCAGGTTGATCGAGAGCTCCACGGACTCGGAAAACTTGCGTTCCGGCCCCTTCTGGAGCGCTTCTGTGACGACCTCGAGCGAGTTGCGGTCTGCCATCGGTGAATCCGGTGCGGCGGCGGAGCAGGCACCCCTACTTAAAGCCTTGTCGCGGCCCCCTCGAATCGCCGATAGAAAACCGGCGTCCGGGCGGTCGGGGCGTGCGTCTTGGCCCTGTCCGCGCCCTGGGGTCGGACCCGCGCCTTAGATGATCGCGGCGGAGGCCCTTGGGTGTCTGGGTCCGGCGGAGATAAGGCAGATCTCCCCCCTTCTACCCTGCCGGGAAGTGTCGCGCGTACTCCTCAAAGTCCCGGTACGTCCGGTCGTTACGTCGGAGGATCTTCTCGATTAGCGGCCTACCGTGGCGGATTCGGTAGAGTGCCCGGTAACCCCCCACTTTCAAGCGCCATCGGGAAGGGTCGTTGCGCAGAGGCGTTATGTCGAGAGTGGGCGATGGGCGGCGTGGCGACCGGGTGAACTCGGGGAAGACGGCGGCAAACGCCTCGATAGTCTCCATAGGCAGCGCCCAGAACTGCAACTGCGCACTGAAGGTAAAATCGGGCCAGTCATCAGCCGACTTACGACCGGCCACCCCGTCGCCTCCGTCGCTCGAACTCGGCCTTCATCTCCGCTCCGCTCACAACCCGCTCGGTCCGTAGCCGCCGGTCGAGATCCGCCTTAAGCGTCGGGGAAATGTAGTCATCTGCGAGCGCCAGCAGAAAGTCATCCCACGTCTGGTCGGCCATCTTCGCCCCTCGAAGTGTTCGCAAGGTCGATTGGTGCACGGGGATGCTGGTGACCTGATCGGGCGTCGCCATCACTACCCTAATGGTAAAGATGATATAAATGGCCCCTGGGCCGCCCGACGGCCTCCACGGAAGGGTCGTGTCGGCCGGAAGTGGGGAAGAACCCGTATAGTTCAGGTCCCGCGGAGGTTCGTCAACTCGGAGTCTGCGCGACCGTGCCCTACCGTCCCAGATCGCGGGCCGGAGAACTCCACTTCTTCACCGAGAGCCGGAGCTATGCCTATATATTCCCCAAGACTCGCCGCCGCCCTATATGCACTACCCGAAAGTCGTCTCGACGTACTGTCCGCGGTGCAAGGTGCACACGGACCACGAGGTCGAGAAGGGAAGGAAGCGCCCCGCCTCCGAAATGAAGTGGGGCCAGCGCCGATTCCGACGTGCGACGAGCGGATACGGAGGCTTCCCACGTCCGAAGCCCGAGGGTCGTGCCAAAGCCGTTCGCCGGGTCAACCTGAAGTATCGATGCAAGAAGTGCAAGTACATCGTCCAGCCCCCCAGCTGGCGGGCCGGGAGCCTGGAACTCGTGGAGCATTCCTAGACATGCCGACCGATCACCCACCGGCGCCGTTCTGGGTCGTGAAGTGCCCGGACTGCACCGGGGAACAAACGATCTTCAGTCGCCCCGCGACGACCATCAACTGTCTCGTCTGTGGGGCCCTGCTCGCTTCGCCGACCGGTGGCCGGGCCCAGCTGCGGGGCGAACTCGTTCGACCCGCCGGCCAGGCGTAGGTCTGCGGCCGATGCCGCTGCGCCCCGAGTTCCCCGAAGAAGGGGACATCGTCATCGCGACCGTCAAGGAGATCCGGAACTTCGGAGCCGTCGTGGGACTGGACGAGTTCGCGAACCGAGAGGCGTTCATCCATCTCTCGGAGGTCGCACCGGGCTGGGTCAAGTACATCCGGGACCACATTCGCGAGGGCCAGAAGATCGTCGCGCGGGTCCTCCGGGTCGACGCGGTGAAGAGCCAGGTCGACCTCTCGCTCAAGCGGATCAACGACCACCAGCGTCGCGAGAAGGTCCAGCAGTGGAAGAACGAGCAGCGCGCGATGCGCCTGATCGATCAGGTAGCCTCCGGACTCAAGATCGAGCCCGAGGCGACCCACGCGCTCTTCGCGAGCTCGCTGGTGGAGCGGTACGGATCGCTCTACGCGGCCTTCGAGCTCGCCTCGGCCGATCCGAAGCAGTTCCAGAAAGACAACGAGAAAGCCCCCTGGGTCGCCGCGTTCCTCAAGGTCGCCCGCGACAACATCCTCCCCCCGCATGTGGAGATCTCCGGAACCCTCGAGGTCCGGGACCTTTCCGCGGACGGGGTGGAGCACGTGAGGACCGCGCTGATGCTCGCCGAGAAGACCGACCCGGAGTCCATCACGATCCAGTACGTGGGCGCTCCACGCTATCGAATCCGGGTCTCCGCCGGACAGTACAAGCAGGCCGAGGAGACGATGAAGCGGGCGACCGAGGCCGCGATCGCATCGATCACGAAGGCCGGTGGCCAGGGGACGTTCACCCGCGCATGACCGAATCGATCCTGCGGGTCTGCCGGGACTGCCAGCGCTACACCCTTCACGAGACCTGCCCTTCGTGCCACGTACCCACGCGCACCCCGCACCCCGCTCGGTTCAGCCCGGGGGACCGCTGGGGGAAATATCGCCGCATGCTTACCGTAACCGCCGAGGAGGGCGCGCGCCGCGCGTAGAGCGATACCATGTCCGGAGCGATGCACCGCATCAAGGTCGTCAACGACATTTCCGATCTCGTACCGATCCTGCGCGCCGTGGACTCGCCCCTGAAGCTCAAGCTCGTCCAGCGGCTCGGCGAGAGCTGGCTGACGGCCGAGGACATCGCGACCGAGTTCGGCCACGAAGGCTCCCAGGCGCTCATGTTCTTCGAGAAGCTCAAGCTGATCGACACGCGCTGGGTGGCCCGCGAGGGTCGGCGCCAGCCGGACAAGAGCTACCACTTTTATTACTCGACCGTGAACATCAACACCACGACGCCGCTCGCCGAGATCAGCGAGATCCTCTCGATCGCGTCCATGAGCCCGAAGGAGTACGCGAAGGTCGAGGACCGCCTCTACCAGGCCGTGGGCGAGCAGGGCCGCTTCTTCTCCGACATCGCGGAGGAGCTGAGCATGAGCCCGATCCGCCTCAAGGCGATCGTGAAGCGCTCGATCAAGTTGGAGTACCGTGGCCACCGCATCGAGCGGTTCCAGCCGACGCCCGAGGCGTAGAGCCCGCCCGGACGTTTCGGTCCTGCGCGTCGGCCATCGGGCCGGCCGCGACCCCCGCCTCACGACCCATGTCGCCCTGACGGCCCGCGCGTTCGGAGCCTCTCGGATGTACCTCCATCCTCCCGACCCGGAGCTCGCGGCTCGCCTCGCGGGAGTCTCCGAGCGATGGGGGGGTGCGTTCGCCATCGAAGGGGTCGAACGCTGGCGGGAGTTCGTTCGAGCGTGGGACGGCGCGGTCGTCCACCTCACGATGTACGGGATTCCGATCGATCGAGCCGCGGTGCGCATCCGCCGCCACGGCCGAGTTCTGATCGTGGTGGGCGGCGCCAAGGTCCCTCCGCAGCTCTACCGACTGGCATCGTACAACGTAGCGGTCGGGCACCAGCCCCACAGCGAGGTCGCGGCGCTCGCGATCGCGCTCGATCGCCTCTTCGGAGCTCCCCCTCCCCGGAGCTTTCGTGGGGCGAAGCACCGCATCGTCGCCAGCGCCCGCGGCAAGCGGGTGCTCTCCGCGGGGAGGGCCCCGAAATGATGAAGACGGACTTTTCCGATGTTCCCGCCCGGGTCCTCCCGCTCTCGGCGCGCGCCCCGGGAAAGTGCATCCTCTTCGGAGAGCACGCCGTCGTGCGGGGCGCCCCGGAGCTCTTGCTCGCGATCGATCTCTCCACGCAGATCCTCGTCCGGGAGGCCCCGAGCTTCACGTTGAATGCGGACCCCCTGGGGATGGAGCACAATCCGTACTTCCGCGCCGCGGTGGAGCACTGCTGGAAGAATTCGCGCCCCATCGCTGTCCGAGCGGTCTCCCGGATCCCGCGGGCGGCGGGCCTCGGTTCGTCGGCCGCGTTCGTGGCGGCGACCGTCGCGGCGCTCGGAGCGGCATCGGGAGGGATCTCCGCGGCCGAGCTCGCCCGACGCAGCTTCGCCGTGGAGCGAGCGGCCCAAGGGGTCGGCAGCCCCGGGGACACCTCCGCCTCCGTTGCGGGCGGCTACGTGACCATGAACGCAGGAACGGGGGCGACCCTATGGAGCCTGACCCAGGACGCTACGGAATGGACGGCCCGGCGCGCGCCGGACCCCGGCTGGACGTGGGTCGTCGCCTACACGGGCGTGCCGCGCTCGACCGCCGAGGCGGTGCGCGCGGTGAACCGGCGGCTCGACGAGCCCGGGGGCCGAGAACTCCTCGCCGAGTTCGTGCGCGTGGCAACGGAAGGGATCCACGCGCTCGGAGCGGAGGACCGAGCGGGGGTCGCTTCGCTCATGACCCAGAATCAGGAACTGCTCCGTCAGGTCGGGGTCTCGCACCCTCGCATCGAGGCCCTCCTCGAGGCGGCGGCTCCCGTCGCGGACGGCTCCAAGCTCACGGGGGCCGGCGCGGGTGGGTCGGTCGTGATCCTGCCGAAGCCGGGCCACGAGGTGGAGCTCCTCCGCCGGCTCGCTCGGGCGGGAGGCCTCGCCTTCGTGGTTCGTCCCGCGCTCCGAGGGGCCGAACTGATCGAGCCGGCGAATCCGCCGCCCACGTGAGGCGACCGCGCACGGGTCACTTTCGGGCGACGATCCGCACGACGCTGTTCGGCTCCACCGGATGCTCCGCCGCCAGGGCCCGATGGGTCCGCGCGTCGATCGCCCGGATGAAGTTCTCCCCGAGATCGGTGTGCACGCGGTAGGCCATCGCTCGGGCCGTGGTGCCCGCGGGAAGCAAGAAGGCGTCCGGGAGGACCCGCCCCCGCGAGTCCGTCCAGTGGGTCTCGTCCTCGACCGGATAGACCACGATCCGGTGGAGCCGCTCGAAGATCATCGACTCGAGGGCGGATTGGACCCCGGTCGATCCCCAACGCTTCATCGTCTCGGCGATCCCGTCCAACGCCTTGCGCTGGGCCGGTGAGAGGCGGTCCGGGTCGGTGAGAGTGAACGAGGGATCTCCGGGGCGGTAGCGGACGAGGCCCGCTCGAGCGGCGCGTCGCAGGGTCAGTTCCTGATCGGCCGAGGTCGCGATCACGGGAACGGGATGGACCTCTTCCGCCAGCCGATCGCGCTGGGCCGGCACGGCCCGGTCGCACTTGTTCGCCACCACCTCTCGGGGTTTCGCGACCCGGAGCAGCTCCCGCGCGAGCTCGGTGCGGTCCGCGGCCGTCCACTTGGACGGGTGCTCACGATCGATCGGGACCACGCGTAGGGCGGAAGAGATCGCGGCCGGGGTGATCGACAGTCCCGCGAGGCGCTGGGCGAGGAACTCCTCCGTCTTGAGTCCCTCCATCTCGATGTGGCGAGCCTGCCGCCCGAACTCCCTCGATAGGATCTCCGCGCACCAGGCGACCAGCTCCTCCTGGAGCCACGCCACCTCCTCGGCGGGGTCGTGATGCCCACTGTTGTCGATCACCCCTTCGGCGTCGGTCGAGCCGGAAAGGTCGACCACCTGCAGGAACCCGTCCGCGGCTCGGAGATCGTCCAAGAACCGGTGACCGAGTCCGCGCCCCTCGTGCGCCCCGGGAACCAGCCCGGGCACGTCGACCATGTTGATGGGGATCCACCGGGTCCCGTCGACGCACTTCGCGTTGCCGGGGGTGCACGGCGTACCCTTCTCGGTATGCGGACACGGGGACCGGACCGCCGCGACCCCCCGGTTGGGCGCGATGGTCGTGAACGGGAACGGAGCCATCGGGACGTCGAGCAGCGTGAGCGCGTTGAAGAACGTCGACTTGCCGACGTTCGGTTGACCTACGACCCCGACCTCCATCGGATCGTCCTACCGCCGTCGCTACGCCGAGTAATCCGGCGGGATCTCGGAGACGCCGAGCGCGCGGTTCGCGCTCAGCGCGAGGGCAAAGAGCAGGTCGCCGAGGCGGTTCGACCATTGGAGCAGCTCGTCAGATTGAGGCTCGCTTCGGTGAAGGCGCCAGAGCTCGCGTTCCGCGCGGCGCGCGAGGGCCCGGGCCCAGTGCAGGTAGGCCGCCGCCGACGAACCCGTCGGGAGCACGAACGTGCGCAGCGACTGGACGGCGTCGGAGTACCGATCGATGTCCGCTTCGAGCCGGCGAACGTGGCGTGCTTCGATTCGGCCCGCCGGCGGAGCCTTACCCGAAGGCGTAGCAAGCTCGCTCTCCGCGAGGAAGAGCTCGTGCTCGAGGCGTCGAAGGAGCGTTCGGACTTCGGACAGGGCGTCCGGAAGCGAGCTCTCCACTACGCCGAGGCACGCGGCGAGCTCGTCGAAGCTGCCGTAGGCCTCGATCCGGAAGGAGTCCTTCGCTACGCGTGTCCCGCCGACGAGAGCGGTCTCGCCGCGATCCCCGGTGCGAGTGTAGAGCCGCGTATCGCTCGTGCCTCCGGTCGCCAGGGCAGCTCGTCGAGCGGGGAGCTGAGCCCGTGTACCGGGCAGTATGAGATTCGGAGAACCTCATTATGCTTGGCGTCCTGACGGCACAGTCGGCAGATGAATCCACTTCGTTCGCTCCAGGCGATTCCCAACGGTTCCATGGTTGCAACACCCTGTTTTCGAGACCTAGCGCCCGAGGAGGCCCCGACCCTCGCGATCTGCCCGCCGCCGGCTCTCACGGCGTGCCGCCTCGTTCCGCGCGTGCGCGCGGAGTTGGACGACGCGTTCGTGGGTTCGCCCGAGCTCTGCAATGCCGAGGGTCACGAGCGTGTCGATCGCGCTCTCGGGGCTTTTCAGAACTCCATCTTCGACGAGCGCCTCGACCTCGGCCTGCAGGGTGGCAGGTAGTTCGAAGGCGAATTCTCGCGGCTCCGTCGACTCGCGGACGAGCGCGCGGACCGCTTCGGAGCGGTTCGCAAGCTCACGCGATCGGCGGAAGTTTTCGAGCAGCGTCTCCTCTTCCTCGGTGAGACGCACGCCAAGGAATCGGGACGCCTTCGTCGGGGGCCGGTCAGTTCGCACAGTGTTTAACAAGATTAAACGACTATATAAAAATTGTTTGATTTCTGTTTAACATCGGGCCCGAGCAGCGAAGCTAGAGCCCGGCGGGCGCCGCGCGCGACCGTGGGCTGTCGCGAGTTCGTAGGCTGGAGCGAATGCCTTCGGAGGAGCGAGGCTCGATCGTCCGCGTCCCGCGTTCATCGACGAGCGAGATCGTGCTGGGGGGTGCCGTCTGCGGGAACGGATCGTGTGGGCGACGGGATTATGGAAGGTCGCCCCGCCGGCGGCTCGAGA
>JABEUK010000150.1 GCA_013044425.1 Thermoplasmata archaeon
CCGCCGAGGCGTTCGTCTCCGCTAGAACGAACCCCGTCCCGCCGGCGGGGGTCGCGATCAGTTCGATGAGGGCTCTTCCGGAGCCGTTGAACGAAATGGTGCCGACGCTGGTGTAGTTCGAGCCGACCTGGAGCGTCGATGGATACGCCTGGAACGTAAGGATCCGGACGTAGGAGGGCAGGATCCCGATCGGCGCCGAGGTCGCAGCCGAACCTCCATCCCCCGTCGATGACCCTCCGTTCCACACGACCGCGAAGGCGAGCGTGGCCGAGAGCGCGCCGTGGGCGCCGATCACAGTCTCGGAGAGATTCCATGCGAGATCGATCGTGGTCGTCCCGTTCGACGGAATGCTCTCGTTCGTGAGGGGGAGGCTCGACACCAGGATGCTTCCTCCCGAGGGCGACTGGTAGGCCATCGTGGCCGAGAGGTTCACCACCGGGGCCGTGCCTGTGTTCCGAATGGGGACCTGCACGCCGAGCGTCTGACCGATGTGGGCCGTCGCCGTCGACGGGACTCCGTCAACGGTGTAGGACAAGGTTCCGATCGAGAGTCCCGCCGCGTATTGAGGGAAGCTGGTCGTCGGAGCACGGTCGGGCGAGGCGTTGGTGAGGCCCTGCGGATACGGAGTAAGGGAGAATGAGAACGAGACGGGCGCCACTCCAGCGATCGGCGGGAAGATCTTTGCGTTGTATAGACCGAGGAAGGTGCCGGATTGCAGAGTGGCTGCAGTGACGTTTTCCGAAACGAGGAGCAGGAACGCCACTCCCAAACCGAGGCCGGTCGCCGAGGACACTCCATAGGTCGAGATTCCGTGGGCAGAGTCCCACGATTGCACGTACCCCCAAAGGATGGGGTTGCTGGTGCTGAGGTCGTTAAGCGCGTTGACCGTCACGTTGGTAGCCCCACCACCGGCTGCATAGTACGCGCGTGCGCGGGCGCCGGGAACTGGGGTCCCTCCTCGACCCGTGACGGGAAAGGCTGCCCACCGGAACAAGTATGCATGGCTTGAGGAGTCCGGGAGCACTACGGAAGTGGCATTTGGTCCTGGATAGGGCGCGGGGACAATCAAGCCGGCAAGGTATGCACTCGCCCCATCCTCGAGGAGAAGTTTGTTTGAGTACCATGGGTACGGCAGAGCCTGACTGATAGGAGAGCTCGGGGTTTCATTCCAGTTTAGATTGGCCCCGAAGTCCGCTCCCGTTAGGCGAGTCCCCGGTCCCTCCGCAATTATGTTGTAGTCGAGGATGGGGTAGAGGACAATCTGAACCTCGCTGATGTTTACCGTACCGGAGACTGTTGTGTTAAAGGTGACAGAGAACCCAGAGGTTGATTCCCCGTAAAAGGAGCCCGTGAGATTCAGATAGTTCAGCATGCCGCCTGAATCAATCGCCGCTATCAGTGTCGGTGAAAGTGCAATCGAAGCATGTGTCGCGGGGGTAGACGGAAAGTTCATGGCACCGAGTGGGAACTTGCTCCCATTGAACGTTACGAACACTTGCGTGTACGGGCCCGCCGATTGCGCGCCAAATGTCACGGATATAACCCCCGAAAACACCCCGCGCGGACTTAGCCAGTCCTGGAGCAGGCTATGAGAACCATTCGGCGTCGAGAATGAATCAAGAGAGCGTCCGGAGGTTGGGGTCAACTGGAATGAAGTAGCTTCCACGAGAGGTACGGGCCCGGGCAGCCCATTCGATTCTGTGTTGTCAGCGTAGGTATCCTGGCAAGTGCTGTTCAGCATGACGATCTGGGCACCTTCGTACGCCGAGAGCGAAGCTGCGTACGAAGTATCCGCCACGATAGTCGGGCCGAGGGACTGGTACGCCGCGGTCTTCGCCGCGGGATTGGCCTCGATCGTTGACTCGTTCAAGGTCAGGCTCGCGCTGGGGCCGTACACGTCGATCCAGCCCGGGAACTCGAAGCTCGAGTTCCAGACGGTCATCTGGCCCGTGATGTTCAGGTTGAGCTTGAGGTACGGATTGGGGCCGGTAGCCGCCGTCGTTAAGGTCGCGTTCCAAAACTGCACGCTTCCCTCGTCGCGGAACGAGTAGATGTGGCTGAGCCGTTGCATCGGAGTTCCCGTGTCTGAAACGTACTGTTGGATCGAGAACGTGATGTTCCGAATGATCAGAACTCCACCGGGGAGTACGGTGACGTTCCCAGATTGAGGGTAGGTGCTCCCCCGCCCCGACGATTGGATCACGCACGGCACGGTTCCCGGGCGCACGATCAGGTCGTTCTGCGCCAACGGAGAGGTGCCGCACCCCGACGCAGCGCTCGAGATCGCTGCGGTCGAGCCCGCGTCGCCCGACCCCGAGCTGGCGCTCGGCCGAGGGTGCGAGGCCGGTATGATCAGGACGGAACCCGCGAGGAGAAGAACACTGAGCGCTACGACAGCGAGACTTCTCGGATTCGCAGCTCGCGACCAGGCGTGCCGGGGCGGACGTCGGACACGGCTCACGTCCGTCGGGAGGCTGCCGCGGTCCTTGAGGCCTTCCTTTGGGGGTCCAGGGGGCCCCGGAAGGTCGGTGCCCCTAGGCCCCGGCGATCTCGACGACGATCTTGCCGAAGAGATCCGCCCCATCGAATCGGCGGAACGCTTCGGGTGCCTGCTCGAAGGGGTAGACGGAATCAATTACGGGTTTCAGTCGGCCGCTGGCGAGGTGGTCCAGCACGGCGTTGAATTCGTGGAAGCTGGCCATGGTGCTGCCGCGGATCGAGGCCTGGCGCCAGAACAGCGTGCGCAGATCGATCTCGACCGCCGGGCCGGTGGTGGCGCCGATGACGACCACGCGTCCTCCGCGGGCCAGCGCGCGGACGGATCTTGGGACGGTCGCCACCCCGTTCGAATCGAAGATCACGTCCACGCCGCGTTTCTCGCTCCACTGCCAGAGGACCTTGTCGAGCGGGTGATCGGCATCGAAGGAGAGCGCCGCATCGGCGCCGAGCGCGCGCGTCCCCTCCGCCTTCGCGAGCGTACGCGAGGCGACGGCGACGTTCCCGCCCAAGAGCTTCGCGATCTGGACGGCGGCGGTGGTGGTTCCACCGCCGGCACCGATGATCGCCACGCGGTCCCCCGGGCGGACGCGACCGACCGTGGCGAGCGCCCGCCACGCGGTCTGGAAGACGAGAGGCGTGGCGGCCGCGTCCGTGAAGGAGAGCCGCTCGGGCTTGGGGTGCACGTTGCGGCGGGGGACCACGACGAA
>JABEUK010000151.1 GCA_013044425.1 Thermoplasmata archaeon
AGCTCACCGATCACCTCCCGAACTGATCGGGGTCCCCCAACCCGAATTGGAGGCTACACGTTTCTCGTCAGGGATTCGCCTAGTTCGGGCGAAGTCAGGTCGAAACTCGTGAGCTTGTTCGTTCTTGTCTCTGCGACATGAGAGAGAAGAGATAGAGTAGAGAGAAGATAAGTTCAAATAACATGAGTTTACTATAGGTTCCACAAGATGGTGCCTCTATCGACCACCCTACCGTTGCTCGTGATGGTTCTAGCGGTAGCGATGACGATCAAGATCAAGACCAAGACCGAGGGAGTCGGAGAGGTTGAACTCGAAGGCGAGGCCCCCGAGATTGGCGATCTCCTCCAAAAGATGGGCTACGGACGGTTCCCCCTTCGATCGCTGTTTCCAGTGTCGGCGCGACGTGTCACGGAGGCGGAAGAGGCCGAGTTCGTGAAGGTCGTGCCTACCAACGAAGACCTCGCGGCGTACCTACGGGCTCACCCTGGCGCGCGAACGATCGAAGTGATCAACGCGACGTACGGCGAGGTGATCAAGTCGAGCGGCCCGACTCGTCGGATCTACATGCGCGCTCTGAAGCGGGTCAACTCTGCCCGGAGGATGATGGGGCAGACCAAGGCAGTCGCTACAGATGCATCTTACATAGAGGGAAACCGTGGAGAGGAGGGAGACCGCCCGCCAACCGCCCTACCGCCGGCCCCGTGAGGGGTCGGCGGGCGCGCAATCGGTGGCGAGCGTTCGGAGGATGGACTGCTAGAGAGGTATAAAGCGACGCGGGCAGCCCACTCACACCCTCGCTCCGGGCTGTCCAAACCCCTCGTCGTCAACGACGTCTGGGTGCACGCGCCGTCGTCCCGGGGGGCTCTGCCGCGACCGTAACACGTCCCTCTTTGAGGTTGATCGACCAAACAAGTGTCCCGCCCGGGGCCGCACCTAGTACCGTGGCGACCCCGGTAGGGATGGTCGTCCGAACGGAATCGGACGCTTCGTTTACGAGTAGTATCGAGGAGCGGAAGGTTCCAGCCATCGGTTCACCTACTTCTACCAGAGCGCGACGGGTAAATAAACATAGCCTAACGGTAGGTTCAAACATAGCCGATGACTATAAGTACCTCTGGGCCATTAGGCTAAACATAGCCTATAGGCGGCGAAGGAGAAGGCAGATGGAAGCGCTGGAGCAGATGAGTGAGCCCGACTGGTGGAAGGCCCACGCATGGACGGACCAGCGGACCCCCGCTCTCGCGGTGGTCGCTCGCGGCGATCAGATTCGGGAGACGGCACCGTGCCGGTACACGGTTTGCTCCCAAAGCGCCCCGGGGACGTTTCACCATGTAGCGAAGAACGGCTCCCGATGGTCGTGCGACTGTCCGTTCTTTGCGGCCACCCGGATGTCCTGCATCCACATCCTTTCCGTGCGCTATCGGAACGGTTTGAGGGACTCCGCCCCCAGCGCAACCCCGTCCGCCGTCGTGTGCGAGTCGTGCCGATCTACCCAAGTTGTCTCAGACGGAGTCCGCCACAACAAGAGCGGAGATGTTCAGACCTACCTCTGCCGAACGTGCGGCAAGCGATTTGCCGACCGCCGAGGGTTCCACAACCGCCGCTCCGACCCAGAGAAGATCGCCATATCGCTGGACCTCTACTTCCGTGGCCTCTCACTTCACAAGGTCGCGGAGCACCTTCGGCAGGTGTACGACCTCAAGATTTCGCATGTTACGATTTACCGATGGGTCGTCCATTACGGGAAGCTGGCCGCGCAATGGATGGACGCTCAGGGTGCTCGGACCGGGGACCGCTGGCACATCGACGAAACGGTCGTGAACGTGAACGGAGAGCACACGTATCTCTGGAACGTCCTCGACGGCGAGAGCCGTTTCCTCCTTGCGACGCATATCAGCCACAACCGGGACATGGACAACACCCGCGCCCCGATCCGAAAGGCCAAGGCCGTGACGCCGGACCGCCCGGTAGATGTCCTGACGGACGGGATGAACTCGTACCCGGTTGCGGTCGGGAAGGAACTAGGACGAAGGGCTACGCCATTCGACGATCCCAAAGTCCGTTCACGGAGGCTGGTTCAACCCGCACCGCCGTGTTCCGAGTATCCGGGCGAAGGAGTCCAACAACAAGATCGAGCGGTTCCACGGAACCGAGAAAGAGCGGTTCAAGGTGATGCGCGGGTTCGATGGCGAGCAGGGAGCGGCGAATCTCTCAGACGGGTTCCGCGTCCATTACAACCTCGTGCGCGACCACCAAACCCTTGGTATGACGCCTGGAGAGGCGGTCGGCATCCCGATAGGCGACGGGTTCCGTTGGAAGAGGATTCTCGCCGAGGTCGGGGCCATCCCGCGAAATGTAACGCCTGAGAAGAAAGAGTTCCATCCCGCGAATCCGTAACAGTTCCGTTTGAAACAAATGTTTAAGTATCGAGGTGCAAAGTCCTCCTCAGAGCGTATGACGCTCGTCTGACAAACGGGAACGAGGAACCAACGATGAAGTCCATCATTCAGGAAGCGATCGCGAAGCACCAGGAGAACCAAACCCTGGTGGACGACCGACCCAAGCCCGCGAACCCATCGTACGTGAGCGTCGACGATGCGGAGCTCGCGAAGCTCGCGGACACGCTGCGGGTCAATATCCGCATCGTGGGATGCGGCGGCGGCGGGTCCAACACCATCAACCGTTGCACCGAGGAAGGGATCCAAGGCGCCGAGATGTGCGCCATCAACACGGATGCGAAACACTTGTTGACCATCCACTCCCCACGCAAGATCCTCATCGGCCGCCGGGCCACGAAGGGCCTCGGCGCCGGCGCTCGTCCCGAGATCGGAGAGGAGGCGGCCCGGGAGAACGAGGAGGAGATCCGGCAGTTCCTCCAGGGAGCTCACATCGTCTTCATCACCGCCGGCATGGGCGGTGGCACCGGAACCGGATCCGCGCACCTCGTCGCGCGCCTCGCCAAGGAAGCCGGCGCCCTGACGATGGGGGTGGTCACGCTTCCGTTCCCCGGCGAAGGGACCGCGCGCATGGAGCAGGCCCGCGATGGGCTCGAGCGCCTGCGCCGCGTGTGCGACACCACGATCGTCATCCAGAACGAGAAGCTGCTCGAACTGGTTCCCCGGATGCCGCTCGACGCGGCCTTCAAGCTCGCGGACGCCGTGCTGATGACCGGGATCAAGGGAATCGCCGAGATCGTCACTCGCCCGGGCCTCGTCAACCTCGACTATGCCGACATCCTGACCGTCATGAAGGACGGCGGGGTCGCCCTCATCGGGCTCGGCGAGAGCGAGAGCGCGACCGACCGGGTGACCGAAGCGGTGACGGAGGCGCTCACCTCCCCGCTGCTCGGCAACGTGGACCTCAAGGACGCCACCGGCGCCCTCGTCCGCGTGATCGGCGGACCCACCATGACCGTCTCCGAGGCCGAGAAGGCCGCGGCGCTGGTCGGTGGCAAGATCTCCAAGCGCGCCCGCATCATCTGGGGCTGCACGGTCGAGAACTCTCCCGAGATGGAGAACACCATCAAAGTGCTCCTGATCATCACGGGCGTACGCGCGGCGAGCCTCCTCGGCCAGAAGGGTGGAGGCTATGCCAGTGGACAGGCCGAGGAAGTCATCGATCTCGTCCGGTAAGGCGAACCCGTCACGCCCCCGCTATCTCGGGATCGAGGTAGCGGGGACGTCCAATCTCCGGTTCTCGCCGCCCTGGTGGCAATCGCTCCTCTCGAGCTTCCAGCCCCCGGCCCCCTCTCCTCCTCCGTTCCGTGTCATCCGCTTCGATCGGGACCGCGCCATCGTCGAGGTCGGTCATCGCACCGTACCGGCCGCGCGGGCGGCGTGGAACGCGATCGTCTCTGGACCCGATGGTCGAAGCTACTCCGTTCGCACCGTGCGGAGCTGGGGAACGCTCGTCGGTGCGAAGGCCTGGCTGCGGGGGAACGCCCGCCCGCTTCCGCGAGCGGTGCGCTGACCGCGTCCGCGAAAGTTATCTCCCCGCCTCCCTCGCTATGCAGGGTAAGGCTGGTGGCGCCCGAATCCAATCGACAGGTGCGGATCGTACGGGCGTTGCTATCGGTCGACGATAAGGCCGGCCTGATCGACTTCGCGCGAGCCCTTTCGCTCCACCGAATCGAGCTGTGGGCCACGGGAGGCACCCAGCGCTCGATCTCGTCGGCCGGGATCCCGGTTCGTGCGGCGGAGGAGCTTACCGGCATCGGCTCTTGGTTCGGCGGGCGCGTCAAGACGCTCCATCCCGCCATTCTCGGTGGGGTGCTCGCTCCCCGGACCGAAGAGGGAGCCCGGGAGCTGACCGATCGCAAGCTCCTCTCCTTCGATCTCGTGGTCGTGAACTTCTACCCGTTCGAGCGCCACCTTACCGAGCATCCGGAGGCGAAGGATTGTGAGGAATTCGTGGATATCGGCGGTGTCACGCTCGCTCGAGCCGCCGCCAAGAACCATCGGGACGTGGCGATCGTGGTCGATCCCGCCGACTATCCAGGGGTGGCTTCCGAGCTAGGAGCCCGCTCCGGAGCCCTTTCGGATGCGACTCGGCTCCGTCTCGCATTGAAGGCGTTCGAGCGAACGGCCGCCTACGACGCGGCGATCGCCCGCGGGCTCGGGCCCGCTACCGATCGCTCGTCGGACCCCTTCCCATCGGAGATTACCTTCCGCCGCGAACCCCTCAAGCTTCGGTACGGCGAGAACCCCCACCAGCGCGCATCCGTGTACTCCGCCGTGGGCTCTGGACTCCCATCCGCATCGTTCGAACTGGTGAAAGGGGACTCCCTCTCCTTCACGAACCTTCTGGACCTTGATACCGCACTCGCCACGGTCGCGGAGTTCCCCGGTCCCAGCGCCGCCGTCGTCAAGCATGCCACCCCGTGCGGCGTCGCTTCGGGGGCCACGGTGAAGGAGGCCCTCGAACGGGCCGTGGCGAGCGACCCGGTCGCCCGATACGGCTGTGCCATCGCCATCAACCGACCGTTCGGCGCCGGCGATGCCGACGCGCTCGCGGGGATCTTCGTGGATCTTCTCTCCGCCCCATCGTTCGATGAGGCGAGCCGAGAGCGCCTCGGCCTTCGACCCAAGATCAAGCTCGTACGGATCGAGCCGCCTCAAGCGGAGCGCTGGGAGGCCCATAGTGGGCTCGGTCGCCTTTTGCTCCAAGAGGTCGATCGGCGTGAGCTCGCTCCAGCAGACCTTCGCCTCGTGACCGGCACCGCCGTGACCCCGGAGGTGCTGGGCTCCCTCGATTTTGCCTGGCGGGTCGTCCGGCATGCGAAGTCCAACGCGATCGTCCTCGCCCACGGGTCCCGGACCGTGGGGATCGGTTCCGGCCAGCCGACCCGGGCCCGTTCGGTCGAGCTGGCATGCGAGGTGGCGGGCCCTCGGGCCAAGGGCGCAATCCTCGCTTCGGATGCCTTCTTCCCGTTCGCCGACGGCGTCGAGATCGCCGGCAAGGCCGGGGTCCGCGCGATCATCCAGCCCGGAGGCAGTCTGCGCGATCCGGAAGTGATCGCGATGGCCGATAAGTTCGGGATGTCGATGTACTTCACCGGGTGGCGGGTCTTCCGCCACTAGCACGCACTACGCGAATTCGAAGTACTTCTTCAGGATCGTCCGGAACTCGCCGGGCTCGACGGGCCCGATCTCCCGTCCCTTCTCCTTCCCTTGGTCGAGGAAGAGGTAGGCCGGGATCGAGTGGATCCCGTACGATTGGGTCACCGCGCTCGACTCGTCCACGATCACCTTCGCGAACTTGACCCGGCCGACCCAGTGCTCGCTCAACTCTCGCATGAGCGCTTCGGTGGCGCGGCAGGGAGCGCACCAGTCCGCGTAGAAATCGACGACGACCGGGATCTCCGAGCGGATGACCTCTTGGTCGAAGTTCTCATCGTTGACGATGACGACGGTTCCAGGCACCGGCTTCGGCACGCTGGTGCTTCGAACTCCAGGTGGGCTTTAAGCCTGCTCTTCGTGCGCGGGCCGGGAAAATCCTGTGAGCGGACGCCGCGGAACTGCGAAGGCGCCCGATGCGGCCACCAGCCGCGCTCTGCTCGCCTGGTTCCGAGCCTCCCGCCGCGAACTACCCTGGAGACGCCGTCGGGATCCCTACCGCGTCTGGGTGGCCGAGGTCCTGCTCCAACAGACCCGGGTCGATCAAGCGGTTCCCTACTTCGAACGGTTCGTGGCCCGCTTCCCAACCGTCCGCTCGCTCGCCCGTGCACACGAAGCTCAGATCCTCAAGGTCTGGGAAGGGGCGGGGTACTATGCTCGGGCCCGCAATCTCGGCGCGGCCGCCCGCGACCTCGTCCGTCGACACCGCGGAAGGTTGCCCCGAACCGTTCCTGAGCTCGAGGAGCTTCCCGGGGTCGGGCCCTACATCGCCCGGGCCGTCGCCAGCCTCGCATTCGGGGCGCCGACCGTGGCCCTGGAGGCGAACGGGAAGCGCGTCGCGGCCCGATGGTGGATGGAGAGGGGAGACGTGCGGACCCCGGCCATCGCGCGCGTGCTCGAGCGCCACCTCACGGATCTTCTTCCCGAGGACTCTCCGGGCGAATTCAACGAAGCTCTGATGGAGCTCGGTGAGACCATCTGCCTACCGGTCTCACCGCAATGTCACCGGTGCCCCGTTTCGATGACCTGTCGGGCCCATGCGATGCTCGACGCTCCGGGATCCATTCCGGTCCGGTCCCCCCGACGGCGGAAGCCGCATTTGCGAGCCGCCGTCCTCGTCGTCCAGTCCGCCGACAGGTTCCTCATCCAGCGGAGGGGACCCGGTGGCCTGCTCGCAGGCCTCTACGAGTTCCCGGGAGGGAAGATCGAGCGGGGAGAGTCCCCCGAAGCGGCGGCACGACGGGAGCTCGAGGAGGAGACGGGGCTTCGAGTGCCCGGTCGGATCGAGCCGATCGGGATCGTCCGCCACAGCTACAGCCACTTCAGCGTCGATCTGCACGTCTACCACGCCCGTCTACCTCGAATCCGCCGAGTGCGGACGGATCACGATCGCCGGTGGGCCTCCCGAGCCGAAATCCAGCGACTCCCATTACCGAAGGCCACCGTGAGGATCCTGCACCTTCTTCGCAGGACCGGCGACCAGAGGGTTCGGAGACGAACGATGCCTCCGAACGCGCGAATTTGAACGCCTCGGGGTGCGCATTTCGCCCCGACCTATATTGTCCGGCTCTTCGATTCCGGAGCCGGATTCACCCACGCGCTTAGGTGTGATTTTCCCTCCGGAAGGGGCCAGATTTCACCATCCGGGCCTCCTGGAAACTATATAGCTGGTTGAGCGGTTATGTACAATGGCCTCGGGCATCGGCGAACCGGCCCCCTGGTGGCACCGTCCAACAGGCCAGGGGGATGGGGCGCCGGTGCCTTCCCCATTCCAACGAGCACTTTGAGGGCACGCCCGCACGAGCCGGGGGTCCCTAGAACGGGACCTCGGCACGGACACGCTGGACGAAGGAGCCATCGGCGATCCCCTGGGCGACCCGCTCGATGTCGGCAGCGGGACTTCGATCCTGAGACCACGGCGCGACCTTCTCCCGGAGCACCCGCAGAGCCGCTTCGCTCCCCCGACCTCCCGAGAGCGGACGGCGGAGCTCGAGCGCTTGACCGGCCACGATCCATTCGATCCCGACCACCCGTTGGGTGTTGGAGAGGATCCGGCGCAGTTTGGCACCGGCCCAGGGACCCATGCTGACGAAATCCTCCTGATCGGCCGAGGTGGAGATGCTGGTCGCGCTGGCCGGATCGACGAGGGTGGCGTTCTCGTTCACGAGCGCGGCCGCGAGGTACTGGGGGATCATCAGCCCGGAGGTCGTTCCCGGCTCCGGGGCCAGGAACGCGGGCAATCCCCGGTTCAGAGCGGGATGCAGTATGCGGGCGGTTCGGCGCTCGCTGAACGCGGCGAGGTACTGGACGGGCAAGGCGAGCGTATCGAGCGCCAGGGCGAGCGGTTGGCCGTGGAAGTTCCCTCCGCTGATGAACTCGTCCCCCTCGAAGACGAGGGGGTTATCGGTCACTGCGTTCAGTTCGCCGCGGGCGATCCCCTCCGCGAACTCGATCGCCAGCTCCACCGCCGCGAAGACCTGCGGGATGCAGCGTAGTGTATACGGGTCCTGACCCTGCCAGGTGGCGCGTGGGAGGGCCAGCTTGCTGTAGGCGAGCAGCGCGCGCATCGCGGTGGCCGCTCGCCGTTGAGCCGGGAGGTTCCGCGCCTCGCCCAATCGATCGTCCAACGACTCCGGGTTGCCCTCGAGCGCGTCGAACGAGAGAGCCGCGGCGACCTTGGCCGCGTCGTATAACTCGCGCACGTCCGTGACCGCGAGCGCCAGGTAAGAGCCCATCAGCGCGGTCCCGTTGATGAGGCCGACCCCTTCCTTCTCCACGAAAGAGAAGGGCGCGATACCCTCGGTCCCGAGCACGGTCGAGGCGGCCACCCGACTACCGGCCCGGTCGATGAACTCGCCCTCGCCCATCATCGCGAGGCCGAGGTGGGCGAGCGGCGCGAGATCGCCGGAGGCCCCGACCGATCCTTGCTCGGGTATGTACGGCACCAGGCCACGGTTCAGGAGCTCCACGAGGAGGTCGACGAGCTCCCCGCGGACGCCCGAATGACCTCGCACGAGGGAGTTGAGTCGCAGGAGGATCAATCCTCGGACGATGTCCCGTGGCAGGGCGGGTCCTGCGCCGCTCGCATGGCTCCGGATGAGGGAGGTTTGGAGCTCCCGGGCCCGGGCCGGAGGGACCGCATGGTTCGACATCGCACCGAAGCCCGTGGTCACTCCGTAGACGGGACGGCCGGCGGCGACGGCCCGTTCGACGACCCGGCGGCTCTGAGCCACCGCCTGCCGGGCGTCCGGGGTGAGGGAAACGGCGCACCCGCCCCGGACGACCGCGAGGAACTGTTCGAGGGTGAGGGAGCGACCGTCCAGGGGCAGAGTCTCGGTCATCGGGGGCCGGCGATCGGACTCGTCCGGCGCTATTGAACGGTGCGCCCTAGGGAGGCACCGGAACCACGAGCTCGCCGCCCGGCTTCTGGAGCGAAGGCTGGCGCTTGGAGGTCGCTCCCTTCGTCTTCCAGAAGATCTCCGCGAACTCCTGGACCTGCCCGAGCAGCTCCTGGGCGTCCGCGATGTTCGTTCCCTGGCGGGCCTTGGACGCCTGCTTCAGGATCTTCCAGGTGAGGTCGTGGATCCCCGGGTGCTGCTTCGCGTGATCGGCGGTGAAGTAGTCGCCCCAGATGACCCGGATCTCCTGCTTCAGCCGCTCGGCGTGCTGCTCCTTGACGAGCTGGTAGCGCGCGAGCTTCGCGACGTAGGCGTCGACCTCCTCCGGCTTGCTCGTGGGGGTCGGCCGTGGGAGCTCGGCGATGAGCTGGTCCATGCGGATGATCGTCAGGGCCGCGATCTGGGCCTCGTGCGGGTCATAAATACCGCACGGAATGTCGCAGTGAGCGTACACGGGTGCGGGGTCTCGGACAGCGTCTCGGATCGCGTCAATCCACGCATGGATTCTCGAGGGGGCGGACATGGCTCGATATACCGCCCGCGGAGGATAAGGTTGCCGGAACCGGTGCGCTCCGTGTTCGCGAGATTCCGCCGGTGGTGGCGGAGCCGTCGGGTGGTGGTGCGAGATCGATCGATGGAGCCCACGCTACGGCCCGGAGATCGCCTGTACGTGGATCCGAGACCCGCCCGAACCGGTCGACTTTTCCGTGGGGACGTGGTCGTGCTGCGCGATCCAGCTCGTTCGGTCGAACGATTGGTCAAGCGAGTCACCGGACTCCCCGGGGATGCGCGATTGCCGAACGGACGCCCGATCCCCCCCGGACAACTCTACGTCTTGGGCGATGCGGGCGGAGGAAGCCGCGATAGCTCGGAGTTCGGACCGGTCGCCATGAACGAGATCGACGGGGTGGTCTGGTACCGCTACGCTCCCCCCGAGCGACGCGGGCCGATCGGCGGCCGAACGCTTAAGTGATGTTAGTATTTACAACATCGATGCGTCCGGTCGCGCGAAACCTCGCGGTCGTCGGGATCGCCGTCATCGCGATCGGGGCGGGGTTCGTCGGAGGTTGGCTCGCCCATCCCTTGGGCTCGACCTCCGCCGGAGGTACCACCTCCACGCTCGCTCTCGTGGCCGCGGGAACGCTGGGAGCGAACCTGCCCGCGTTCGCCTCGAGCTTCGCGCAGGAGACCTTCGGAGTGCAGGCTCCGCTCTCGGCGCAGCTCTACGAGGGGAGTCTCGCCGCCGCGACGGCCCTGACCCTCCCGGGCCAGCCGTACGATGCATTCGTCTCGGCGGACTACCGGGTCATCCCCCAGCACGTCGAACCGTCCGCAGCGAGCTGGGAGGTCGTCTTCGCCACCGACCCCCTAGTGCTCGCCTACGACCCGAACCTTCCGAGCCTATCGGGGATCACCACCTCGAACTGGGCGAGCGCCATCGTCCAGCCGGGCATCACGCTCGGAACTCCGAACGCGAGCGCGGACCCTCTCGGGTACAACGCGATCTTCACCATCGAGCTCCAGGACTCGCTCGACGGCGCGCACGGGGCCTTCTACTCCCACTTCTACACGGGAAGCATCGGTGGTCTTGCGGACCCGGTGCCCGCGGTGACGAAGATCGTCCCCGAGACCCAGGCGGCCGCCGTTCTCTCGACCGGTACGGTGGACACCTACCTCATCTATCGCTCCTCTGCGATCGCGTATCACCTCGCCTACGTCGACCTATCGCCCCACGTGAACCTCGCGGCGTACGACCCGGCGTCCGTCGCCAACGATACCAAGGCGTCGACTACCATCCTCTCGGGAGCTTCGACCCAGGTCGTCTCGGGCGCGCCCGTGCTCTTCGCCGCCACGGTGCCGAGCTCGGCCCCGAACGTCCCCCTTGGCCTCGCATTCATCGCCTACCTACTGTCGAACCAGACCTCGGCGACCTGGATCGCGGACGGCTACTCCGTGATCGCGCCGGCCTGGACCGACCATCCGAGCGCGATCCCCGCGGCGCTCGCCGGCTTCACCCCGGACCCCTTGCCGTCGGTGCCGGCCTACCTCGCCGAGCTCTACTAGCGACCGGGCGGCATCCGATGACGAACGACACGGTAGGGGATCGCGCTGCTCCGGCGCGGCGCGCGCTCGGCGCCGTCCTGGCCGCGTCCCTGATCGGCCTGTTCATCCTTCCGATCGTCGCCCTGTTCCTCTACGCGGGCTACGGCAACATCGCCAATGCCGCCGGGAGCGCGGGGTTCCGGACGGCCCTGTACTTCACGCTGCTCGCCTCGGGGATCGCGGTCTGCTTCGGGATCCTCCTCGGGGTGCCCCTCGGATACATCCTCGCACGCTACCGCTTTCCCGGTCGATCGATCGTCGAGTCGATCGTGCTGGTTCCGGTGATGATCCCCCACCTCATCGTCGGGATCGCGCTGCTCGTCCTCTTCGCGCCGACCAACCCGTTCGGGGCGTGGGTCGCCGGGCTCGGGATCCCGATCTTCGATGCGATCGGAGGCGTCGTGCTGGTGATGGTCTACGTCGGGGCCTCCTACGTGGTGCTGACGAGCGAGCTCGCCTTCCGCTCGGTCGATGCGGAGGCGATCGAGGCCGCGCGATCGCTCGGGGCGTCACCCACCGAGGCGTTCGTGACCGTGACGCTGCCCCAGGCGTTCCGCGGCATCGTGACGGGAAGCCTCCTGATGTGGGCTCGGGGGGTCAGCGAGATCGGCGGGTTCCTCATCCTCGCCTACGCGATCTACCCGAGCTTCCCATATGGGGGTCCGGTGACGAACACGGCCTCCGTCTACATCTACGACCTGTACTCCACGGCCGGTGTGCAGGCCGCCGCCGGCGCGTCCGCGCTCCTCGTGCTGGCCGCCCTCGCGGTCTTCGTGGTCGTTCGCTTCTTCGACCGCACGGGCATGGCCTGGACGAAGGTCGGTTGGTTCGCATGACCGACGTCCGGCTCTCGGAGGTCGTGGTCGACCGCGATCGCTTCCGGGTCGGCCCGATCGACCTCGAGATCCGCGCCGGCTCGGCGACCGTCCTGCTCGGCCCGTCCGGAGCGGGCAAGACCAGCCTATTGCGAGGGATCGCGGGATTCCTGCCGCTCCGCCGAGGGGTCGTGCGGGTGGACGGGCGCTCCGTGGAGCGAGCGCCTCCGGAGCGCCGAGGATTCGGGTTCGTCCCTCCAGGCCTCGGGCTCTTCCCCCACCGGCGGGTGCGGCAGAACGTGAGCTATCCTGTCGACCTGCGGGGGACGCCGGATGCGCGGGCACGGGTCCAGAGGTGGATCGATCGCTTCGAGCTCTCCGACCTGGCCGAGCGATATCCCGCTCAGTTGAGCTCGGGCCAGCGCCAGCGCGTGGCGATGGCCCGAGCGCTCGCCGGGGAACCCCGCGCGCTCCTCTGGGACGAGCCGCTCGCGGCCCTCGATGTGGAGAGTCGCGATGTACTGCTGCGGCTCCTGCGCGAGCTCATCGAGTCCGAGGGGATCCCGCTCCTGCTCGTCACGCATGACCCGGCGACCGCGTTCGCGCTGGCCTCGAACGTCGTCGTGCTCGACGAGGGACGGGTCCGCTTCCAGGGAGCGGTGACCGCGTTTCCGCACGCACCGCTCAATCGGTTCATGGCGCGGTTCCTGGGCTTCGAGAACCTCTTCTCGCGGGACGACCTCCTCGCCGCGGGCAATGGCCTCCTCCCGCGTACGTTGCTCGAGGACGCCGGCCCGGGCGGGATCGTGGTCCCCGATGACGCCCTGAGCTGGACCCCGGCCTCCTCCGGTAGCGATCTCGCCCGCATCACCTCGGTGCGATGGGCCCCACGGGGTTGGGCCCTGACGCTCCGACAGGGCACGATGGCGTTCTACATGCACGCGCCCTCCGACTCCTCCCCCCTGCGCGTCGGCGACGCCGTCCGGCTCGACCTCGATCGAACCCGGCTCCGGCCGCTCGCCGCGGAGGGGGCGTCGTAGCGCGGATGGAGCGATGGCTGACCCCGATGGACATCCGCCTGCTCGCACGGCTATCGACCACTCCCAACGTCGTCCGCGCCTCCCGCTCGCTCGGGATCCCCCGGGATCGAGCGGTCTATCGGCTCGCTCGGCTGCGCCGTCTCTATGGGGGCCCCGTCGTGCGCGCACGTCGCGGGGGTCCCACGCCCGGCGAGACCCGGCTCACGGCGCTCGGGCGCCGACTGCTGCGCGACTCGAGCGACGCACGGCCGGAGTCCCGGATCAACCGGTTCTCGGGGATCTACCGCGGAGGTCCCTCCCCGACGGTCGATCTCGGCCATGGACGGCGGCTCCAGGTTTCCTTCCGCGCGCGCGAAGGAGCGCCCGTGGAGGTCGCTGTGGACCCGGGCTCGATCGTCGTCGCTCGTCGCCCGGCCGAGTTGAGCGCTCGCAATGCCCTCCCCGTCACGGTCCAATCCACGCGATCGCACGGCGCCCAGAACGCGGAGCTCCGAGCCCTCTGGCGAGGGCTCGTCGTGCGGGTGGGAATCACACCGGGTTCGATCCGACGGCTCGCGCTGGACCCCGGAGCACGGGTGTACCTCTACGTGAAGGCCGTGTCCGTTCGGCGCGTCACTACTCGCGGATCCCCTCGCTCGTGAGCGAGTAGACCGCCTCTCCCTCGGGGAGGTTCGGCGAGTCGATGAGGCGCGCGATCCGCTTCGGGGGCTTGGATTTGCGCAGGTAGAGCCGATAGGTGGAGGCGTGCGCCACGATGTTCCCTCCGATCGGGCGGGTGGGGTCGCCGAAGAGGATGTCGGGGCGCGCCATGACCTGATTCGTGACGACGACCGCGGCGTTGTACGTGTCGGCGAAGCGCAGGAGCTCGTGGAGGTGCTTGTTCAGGAGCTGCTGCCGGGGAGCGAGCTCGCCCCGCCCGGCGTACTCGGAACGGAAGTGCGCGGTGAGGGAGTCGACCACGAGAAGTCGGATCGGTCTCTGTCGGGCGAGCTCCTGGGCCTTCTGGACAAGGAGCATCTGGTGGCTCGAGTTGAACGCCCGGGCGACGTGGATCTTGGTGAGCGCCTCTTGCGGATCGAGGCCCACGGCCTTCGACATGTCGATGATCCGTTCCGGACGGAACGTGCTTTCCGTGTCGATGTAGACCGTCTCTCCGAGCAGCCCTCCTTGGGCGACGGGCAGCTGGACGTCCACGGCGATCTGGTGGGCCATCTGGGTCTTCCCCGTGCCGAACTCGCCCGCGAACTCGGTGATCGCCTGGGTCTCGACGCCCCCGCCCAGAAGTTCGTCCAGCGCCTTCGCATTGAGCGTGATGCGGCCCAGCTTCTTGCGCCGCTCGAGGACTTGGGTCCCGAGCTCGAACCCACCGACGTCGGCCTTCCGGCGCGCCTCTCCGATGATCTTCTGCGCGACGGTCAGTCCGATGTCCGCGGCTTCCGCGATGTCCCCGGGGGATGCGACCGCGAGCTCCATGAGGTCGGTATAGCCGGCCTCTCGGAGCTTGTCGGCCGTCGTTGCACCGACGCCGGGGAGGTCCTCGAGCGCGACCGCGGTCTTCTCGGGAACGGCCGGCTCCGCCGGAGGGGCTACGCGAGCGATCGGTTTCGGCGACACGCTCCGATGAGTTGCGCCGGGGGAGATAAGCGTGGGGGAGAGGTCGCGAAACGGCGGAATCTGCCGTCAGGCGGAGGGGGTGAACGGTTGTCCGGTCAGCCGCTGGTACACGGTGGTGTACAGGCGACTGACCTCATCGACCAGGAGCGGAGGCAGCGGCGGGATCTCCGGCTCGGGTCCCCCGGCCTGCCGAGCGGCCATCAATCGATCGTAGTATCCCGTCGAGCGGTAGTGCTGACGAACGAACTCCTTGGAGAAATCGACCTGCCGGCCCCGCTCGAACGCGTCCCGGTCCCAAAATCGGTCCTCGTCCGCGGTCCCGAAGGTGTCGACGACCATCAACGCCCCGTCCGCGTCGACCCCGAACTCCTTCTTTCCATCGACGTGCAACAGGCCGCGCGGGGCGATCTCCCGCTGCATTGCGCCGTCAATCTTCAGGATCGTCTCCTTCAGTTCGTCCATCTGGCGCCGGTCGAGCGCCGAGAGCTCGAGCGCGTCCTCGATCGTCAAGGGGCGATCGATCGGCTCGAGCTTGGTCGTCACCTCGAAGTGGGGCTCGGGGAGCGGGTCGGCGAACTGCAGGTGCTTTCCCGCGGGGAACCCGAGTTCCTCGGGCCGGACCGATCCGGATCGCACCCGGTCCCACATCGACCCGGCGAGGTAGTACCGTACGATCAGCTCGAGCGGGATGAGGTAGTTCTTCGGGTGCGGTCCGAGCGATCTCGGTCGCGGAACGACCTGGACGCGCTGGACGCGCATCGAGGTGGGGCCCGAGAGGCGCAGGAAGTGGTTGGGGATCTTGTGCGTCCGGCAGCTCTCGAACCAGAACGCGGACGTCCGGTTCAGCGTCTCGCCCTTGTGCGGGATCTCGCTCGGGATGTGCTTATCGAAGACGGAGATGTCGTTGGTGAAGCGGAACTCGAGCTCGGTGGGGGAGACGGAGTAGACCTCCTTGACCTTGCCTCGGCGCAGGTACTGGGGCTCGCCCGTGCTGGACGGCGGCGGGCTCTTGGACATATCCCCGCGAGGAGGGTTCCGTTCTTTAAGCTGACCGACCGGGGCGCGCTCGATCAACCTCACATCGTGCGGCCGTGCAGGGTGGTGATCGGACGGAATCCCTGCTTCGTGTAGAAGCGGATCGCGATCTCGTTCTGTACGGGGAATTCGGCCGTGAGCACCCCGGCCCCCTTGGCCTTCAGGGCCGCCGAGAGCTCTTGGAGAAGGTATTCTCCCACTCCCCGGCGTCGATAGAGCGGGAGAAGGTAGATGTCGAGGATGACGCCCTCCTTCTCCGGGGAGTAGAAGGGCCGCTCCCGGACCCGGGCGCGAACGACCCCGACGACCTTGTCCTTGTCCGTTCCGACCCCTTCGGCGGCGAGGACGAGAGCCTCGGGGTCGGAGATGTCGCGCTTCAGGATCTCGGAGGCCCGCTCCTCCGCATCCGGACGCACCTTGAGCAACGGGTCGAACTCCTCGTTCAACCGCTTGAGCCGTAGGATGAGCGGGACGAGCTGGGCGATATCGCTTGCGCGAGCGGGTCGCAAGTGGATCGGAACGCTGGGTCCGGCTGTGGTCGGGTTCGGGTTCGGTCGCTCGGCTTCGGTTTTCCCCTTGGGCGTCGTCATCGCTTCTTTCTCCGTGGGCTCTTTTCATCGGGCATCGGCAGGGTGACCCCCGAGCGCGCCAGTTCGCGGGCGAGTCGCGGGGGGCGCTGCATGACCTCGAGGGCGATCCGGTAGAACTCCGCGCGCGTGCGGGGACGCCCGGCGATCCCGAGGCGCACCGCTTCCTCCGCGACCGCGGCGGCCACGTGCGGAGAGAACTCCGTCTCCTCCATCGTGGGCAGGATGTGATCGACCGTGAGGCCCGCATCGTGGGCGTGGCGGGCGAGCTCCTTGGCCGCGGCGAGGACCACCCCGTCGGGGATCGACCGGGCTCGAGCGTCCAGGATGCCTCGGAACACGGCCGGAAAGATGAGCGAATTGTTGACCTGGTTGGGAAAATCGCTGCGGCCCGTAGCGACCACCGCGGCCCCGGCGGCCTTCGCGATGTCCGGCCAGATCTCCGGGTCGGGGTTCGCGAGCGCGAAGACGATCGGCCCCGAGGCCATCGCACGAATGTGCTCGGGTTTGACGGTGTCCGGAGTAGGCGTCGAGGCCGCCAGCAGGGCATCGGCCCCCTCCACCGCCTCGACGAGGCCGCCCCGACGGTCGCCTCCATCGGTCTGCAGGGCGAGTCGATACTTCCATCGGTTACGGACCATGAGCTCGTCCACATCCCGGCGCTCGGCGTCGAGGATCCCCTTGTGGTCGACCAGCGTCAGGCGGTGCGGGTCATGGCCGAGGGCAAGAAGGAGCCGCGCGGTGGCGATGTTGGCCGCCCCGGCCCCGAGGAGCACGGTGCGCATCGAGCGAACGTTACGACCGGTCAACTCGACGGCGTTCAGGAACCCGGCGATCGTGGCCGCGGCCGTTCCCAACTGGTCGTCGTGCCACACCGGGATGGGGAGGCGCTTCTGCAGCTCCTCCAAGATGCGGAAGCATTTCGGGGAGGCGATGTCCTCCAGATTGATGCCGCCGAACGCCGGGGCGATCCGCTCGACCGTCTCAATGAACGCGGTGTCCGACTCGACCGATATGGGTAGCGGGATCGCATCGACCCCGCCGAGATACTTGAACAGCAGGGCCTTGCCCTCCATGACCGGAAGGGCGGCGCGCGGCCCGATGTTCCCGAGGCCGAGCACGCGGCTCCCGTCCGTCACGATCGCGATGGTGTTTCCGCGACCCGTTAGGTCGAAGGAACGGTCCGGATCGGTGGCGATCGCACGGGAGACCTCGGCGATCCCCGGGGTGTACCATAGGGAGAAGTCGGCGAGGGAGCGCACCGGGACGCGCGGGACCGTCTCGATCTTCCCGTGGTAGTACTCCGCGAGGCGCAGCGAGCGTGCTCCGAGCGCGTCCGTCCGCTCGGTCGCCGTGCGCTCGATGACCTCCTCCGAAGCCCCCTTGCGGCTCTTGCGGCCCGTCTCGGGATTGGACGGTGGCATCGCGGCCTGCACCATCGGTCGGGCGCGACCAAGTGGGCTCGTATTAACCCTTTGGATAGACGAAGCGTCGCTTCGGCAATTGACGTAGGACCGAGACCTCCACCGATGGCAACGGGGCCGGGCCTCCAAACAGGTCTTGAGCGGGCCTGTCGTTCGAGCCCGTATGCCCTCTTTTCCCGAATCGCTCCCACATCCGTTCTACCGGTCCATGCGAGAAGGTGTGGTTCCCCTCATCGGACCGAAAGAGCTGAGCGATCTGCTCGAAGGGCCCGAGCCCCCGTTGATGCTCGATGTGCGTTCCGATGCCGAGCGGCGGTGGGCCCACCTACCGGATGACCGCCATGTTCCGATCCATCTGCTCCCGCGAGAGACCGCCGGGCTGCCCCACGACCGGCCGATCGTGACCTACGACCACTTCGGCCCGGACGCTCGTCGGGCGGCCGAACTTCTTCGCTCGAGGGGTTTCGATTCTGCTGCGGCGCTCGAGGGCGGGATCGACGAGTACGCCCGCGTCGTCGATCCATCGCTTCCGCGGTACCCGGACGGCCAAGCCGAGGGCGGACTCCTCCTCCAACAGCTACCCCGCCCCGGCACCGGCTGCCTCGCGTACTTCCTGGGGGATCCGGTCGCTCGCGAGGCGGTCCTCATCGATCCGGGGTTCGACACGGGCCCGTACCTGGACGCATTGCGCGGTGGAGCCTGGCACCTCGCCGCGATCGTCGAGACCCACACGCACGCCGATCACCTCGCCGGTCACTCGGCCTTGCACCTCGCGACCGATGCGCCGATCTACGTCAGCCGCCGCTCTCCGGCCCAGTACCCGCACCGCACCCTATCGGAAGGGGAGGCCATCGACTTCGGTTCGGAAGAGCTCCGGATCCTCGAGACCCCGGGCCACACGCTTGATCACCTCACGCTGAGGATCCGGGGTTCGGCATTCGTGGGCGATACCCTCCTCATCGGCGCCTGCGGCCGCACGGACCTCGGCGACGGTTCGCCCGAGATGCTCTGGGACAGCCTCATCGGCAAGCTGATGTGCCTTCCGGACGAGGTCGAGGTGTACCCGGCCCATTTCGGACCCCGCCACTCGCTCCCCACGCGCTATGTCTCCACGATCGGCTTCGAGCGCGCCACCAACGAGGCGCTGAACCAGCCCTCGCGGGAGGCGTTCGTTCGATACATGACCGAAGGTTGGCCCCCGAAACCGACCGACTTCGAACAGATCGTCCGTGCGAACCTCGAGGGTTGATCTCGAGGTTGCCTCGCGTGCAACCGCGTTTCCTCGCTCGCATGGCGGCGTTTGCGCGACACTCTTAAGGATGGAACCCGGGTCCATCGTCCCCCATGACCGTTCGGACTGCGCTCTCGGGGCCGTTCCCGAGATCGGAAGCGCTCGTCGCGGCGACTCGGGACCTCGATCGGGGCCGCACGACCCCCGACGCGGTCGAGGCGCTCTACGCCCACGCCGAGATCGAGGTGCTCGCCCTGGAGCATCGGCTCGGAGTCGACGCGCCCACGGCGGGGTACCTGCGCTGGCAGGACATCTACCGCCCCATCTCCGAGTCGTGGTCGGGGTTCTCGGTGGGCCCGGTCACCCGGCTGTTCGAAACGAACACGTTCTTCCGCCAGCCGATCCTCCTCGGGCCGCCGGAGCGCGTGCCCGGGGCCATCGCTGCGCGGATCCCCCTCCCGTTGCGCACGGGGGAGAAGCCCCGGGCGAAGATCGTCCTCCCCGGCCCGTACACCTTGGCGCAGGCGGTGGACAACCGCTCGGGGGATACCACCGAGGGATTGATCCAGCGGCTCGGACGCCTCCTCGGCGACGAGCTGCACGAGCTACACGGCCGTGGGTACTCGATCTTCCAGTTCCAGGAGCCGTCCCTCGTCGTGGACCCGCCGACCGGTCCTCGGGCGGAAGCGGTGCTTGCCGCGTACCGGGCGATCGAGGCGCGCTCGAGCGGCTCCACCACGATCGTTTGGACGTACTTCGGGGACGCGGCCCCCGAGCACGCCCTCCTCGACCGGTTGCCGGTATCGGTGATCGGCGTAGATCTGGCGGAGACCGAGTACGAACGCCTTCGCCCCTGGACCGCCTCCAAAGGACTCGGCCTCGGCGTGATCGATCCGCGCACCACCCTGCCCGAGGACCCCGCGGAGGTCGCCGCGATCGTCCACGACCTCGCCGCCCGCCTGCAGCCCCCCGAGCTCTGGCTCGGTCCCGGCGGACCGCTCGATCTGCTGCCGGCCGAGGCGGCCGTTCGCAAGCTCCAGCTGTTGCCCACGGCTCGCCAAGAGCTCGCTGCCCGAGGGAGCGCTCGATGACCGGGCATCCGTTGTTCCCGTCGCAGGAGATCGGGAGCCTGATGAAGCCCCGCTGGCAGTTGCAGGGCGCCCACGGCGGTCCGCTCGACGAGCGCGCACGGACGGAGTTCCAGGCGTGGGACGAGCGGATCCACTTCACCCGGGGCGCCGAGGCGATCGCGAGCGCCCTCCTGAGCGGCTCGCCCGGGAGCGTGACGCCCGAACAGATCCGGGACCTCGGCGCGCTCTTCGGCCTGCGCTACTTCGAGAGCGCCGGGCTCGACCGGGTCTACGACGCCGAGGCGCGCCGGATCGAGATGTATGAGTACCCGATCCGCCAGATGCACGGCTTCAGGTTCTTCGGCCACGTGCGCTCCTTCGACAACAAGTACTACCTCAAGGCCGCGAACACCGGCGCCATCCGACTCGAGCGCCCGTACCATACCGAGGAGTTCGAGTTCGTCCGGGCGCATGCGCGGGCGGAACCCAAGATCCCGATCACGGGCCCGTACACCCTCGCGGACTGGTCGTTCAACGAACACTTCCTCGCGCGCCAGAAGGGCTGGAAGGGGAAGGCGAGCCGTCGGGCCGCACAACGCGAGTTCGTGGTGGAGCTCGCCCGCAACGCGATCCGCCCCACCCTGGCCGCGCTGATCGATTCGGGCTGCCGTGTCATCCAGATTGACGAGCCCGCGGCCGGGACCCATCCCGACGAGGGGGACCTCGTGGCGGAGGGGTTCAACGCCGCGACCGAAGGTCTGGACGCGGAGTTCTCCATGCACATCTGTTTCTCCAATTACCGCAACCTCTTCCCCGCCCTCCTCGAGGCGAAGCGGTGCCGTCAGTGGGCCTGGGAGTTCGCCAACCGCGACCGGGACGGACGCGACGGCTACGAGATCCTCAACGTGCTGCGAGAGTACGGGGACACCCGGGACGTGGGTCTGGGGGTCCTCGACGTGCATCGCGATGAGGTGGAGACCCCCGAGAAGGTCGCGGAGCGGATCGGGCGTGCCGCCAAGATCCTCGGCGATCCGAAACGGATCTGGGTGAACCCGGATTGCGGTCTGCGAACCCGGAGCCTCGAGGTCGCCTACGCCAAGCTCGGGGCGATGCACCGCGGAGCGGAACTCGCGCGCGCGGAACGGTCCAACCCGCGAACCTGACCGGCGGTCCCGCCGGTCGCCGAGGATCGAGGGGCGTTCCCCTTAGGATCCCGGGCGCTTCGTGCGGCGTCGGTTCCGTGCCCGCGCGGGGGAGGGTTTCGATCCGTCGGCCGGTCGGATCCCGACGAACAGTCCTCGGTCATGGCCATGGCCGAGCCCTCTGCGGAAGTGGCGGGCCTGCAGGCCCGCCCGGCGCATGCGTTCCAAAGTGTCGGGAACCGTGAACAGCCCCATGACATGCGGATCCCGCAGGTATCGAACCGGTCCTCCCGGCGTCGCGATGAGGAAGTGGAAGTCGATGATCGACTCGTTTCCGCGCCGCTCGCCGACGCTGAGGCGGGCGAGGCGCAGCTCCGGAGTGTTGCGGGTGATCAGATGGGAGTGGCCGACCCGGTACTCTTCCGGCGCGAGCCACGGCTCGATGATCACGACCCCCCCGGGACGCAGGTGGCGGGCAAAGTTCCGCAGCGTCGTTTCGAGCGCGGGCAGCGTACGGGCGTACCCGATCGCGCTGAACAGGCACGTGATCACATCGAACTCCTGGCCGAGGTCGAAGGACTCCATTCGGCCCTGCGTGAAGGGCACTCGGGGGAGTCGCTGCCGGGCGAGCCGCAGCATCGCGGCGCTCGCATCGAGCCCTTGAGCGTCGTACCATCGCCGGAAGTACTGGAGGTGGCCTCCCGTGCCGCACGCTACGTCGAGCAGCGTTCGGGCGCGCGCAGGGCCGAACCGCTGGACGATGGCGCGGACCCGGCGCGCCTCGCTCCCGTAGCGCGCTTCCGAGTAGATGCGATCGTAGTAGCTCGCGAGCTCGTCGTACATTCGCGCCGACTTCGTCATGATCTGCGGGTCGCCTTCCCGCGACCGGGATCCCGCAGCGGGTTCCTCACGCGCGGAGCTCCGTGAGAACTTCGGCCGAGGTCGGCCCCACCAGCACGGTATGCTCCGCCTGGGAGACCCAACCGCCTCCGCTCTCCACGAACACCGGATACGTCTGGAGGAACCGGCGACCTTGGGCGAGGGCGGTTCGCTGCGCCGCATCGGTGACCCAGCGCGCCGTGAACGGGAGCGTTCGGAACCGCTGAAAGAGCGCCGAGAGCTCCGGTTCGCCGGCTCCAGGATCCCGGCGGAAACGCACGATGTGTCCGAACGCACCGTTCTCGATCGATCCGGCCCCGTTCGTGGCGAACGGCTCGATCGCCACGATCTCTCCCTCCTCGAGCGTTTCGCCGGTCGCTCCGCTCACGTTGGGGACGGATTTCCCCGCGTGGAGGAGATAGCGCTGGATCGTGTGCCCCGTGAGATTGGCGACCGGCTTGAACCCCCGCGCGTGGATCGCCGACTCGATCGCGCGGCTGATCTCATCGATCGCGACCCCCGCTCGGACCTGGGCGATCCCGGCGCGCACGGCGTCCTGGCTCGCGCGGATGAGGCGCTCGTACTGACGGGTCCCGCCGACCTCGACGGTCTCCGCGGTGTCCGAGATCGCGCCGTCGAGGTGGGCCCCGACGTCCACCTTCACCAGGTCCCCGGCCTCGAAGGCGAGGTTGTCGTTCGGGCTCGGAGTGTAGTGCGCGGCCTCGAAGTTGCGGGACAGGTTCGCGGGGAACGCCGGTAGGGCACCGTCCCCGCGGATCG
>JABEUK010000152.1 GCA_013044425.1 Thermoplasmata archaeon
GATTCTAGGGGAATGACGTCGGCTCGAGCGCCTGCTTCGCGGCACGTGGACGAATACCTCGCACCGCTCTCCTCCCAGGTTCCGGGCCGCGCTCCAGCGATTGAGCCGAGCGAGCCGATCCGCGGCTCCGGACACCGAGAGGGTCCTCAGCTACCGAATCCCGGCGTTCCGCCAGAACGGGATGCGGGTTTCGTTCGCGGCGTTCACGGGCCACGGTAGCTTCTTTGTGGGGAGCGTTCGCGTCCGACACCGGTTCGCGGCCGCGCTGAATCCATTCAAATGCGGGAAAGGCACCCGCCGCTTCGCTCCGGAGAGCCTTGTACGCGGGTCGAGGCACCCGCAACGTGTAGGTACGTCGGGCCGAGAACCCGGCCCGAAGGGCCCGGTGATTCCGCCGCACGCGCTCGTGCGGGCAACGCTCCCGCGCGATGGTTCGGTCCCTTCCAGCAAGAATTCGATTTTCTCTCGTAAGAAATCGAGATTTCAGATAAGGCGTTATATAGGGTACCTTTCTCCCCCGTCCCCACCGGAGGCAGGACCCCCTATCGACCTATGGCCCGACGTCATAAACCACGCCGAGGGTCTCTTGGCTTTTCACCCCGCAAACGCTCCGCCCGAGCGCTCCCCCGCGTCCGCTCCTGGGCCCTCGCTCCGACCAAGGCCCCGGCGATCGAGGGGTTCGCCGGATTCAAGGTCGGGATGACCCATGCATTTCTCGTAGACTATCGAAAGCGCTCCACCACCGCCGGCCAGGAACTGTCCGTCCCGGTCACGGTCGTGGAGGTACCCCCCATGCGAGCGATCGGGGCCCGCATTTACGACCGGAACCCCTATGGTAAGCGAGTCGTCGCGGAGGTCTGGGGGGAGAACCCGGTCCAAGAGATCGGCCGGCGGATCTCCCCGCACCCACCGAGCTCGTCCGAGGCCCGCCTCGCGTTCGAGCAGGCTGCGGGGGAGGAGGTACGCCTGATCGTCCACACGCAGCCCCACCTCGTCACAGGAGTTTCATCGAAGACCCCGGAGATCTTCGAGGTCCGCGTCGCCGGGGACCAGTTCGAAGACCGTCGCGCCTTCGCGCTCACCGCCGTAGGGACCGAGGTCTCCGTCGACCAGCTGACGGCCGAGGGCCAGTTCCTGGATGTCATCGGAGTGACCAAGGGCTTCGGCTTCCAGGGCCATATTCAGCGCTGGGGAGTCAAGCTCCAGCCGCGCAAGAATTCCAAGCACCGCCGAATGATCGGAACCCTCGGTCCCCACAATCCCAGCTTCGTCACCTATAGGGTCCCTCAAGCCGGGCAAACCGGGTACCACCGCCGTACCCAGCTCAACATGCGGGTCCTCAAAGTCGTCCGGGATCCACGGACGGACCCGATCACTCCCGCCGGGGGTTTCCCGCACTACGGCGAGGTCCGCAGCGCGTGCATCGTCCTCCACGGGTCCCTACCAGGCCCCGCGAAGCGCCTCTTGCGCTTCCGGACCCCGATGCGAGCCCGCGTGAGCACCGTCGAGAAGGTCGATCTGCGCTACTTCAGCACGAGGTCGAAGCAGGGCGCATGACGACACCCGAGTTGCCGGTGCGCTCCCCGGCTCCCTCCGCGCCTCACGTTCCCCAGCACCGGGTTCACCTCCTCACGCTGGACGGCACTCCGAAGGAGAAGGCCACGGTCCATCTGCCTCTCGCGTTCTCGACCCCGGTCCGGGTCGATCTGATTCGCCGCGCCGTGCTCGCGGCCCGCTCCCACCGGCGCCAGCCGTACGGAACGGGGCTCACCTCGGGCCGACGACACTCCGTGCGCTGGTCGGGGAAGGGCAAGGGGGTCTCGCGTTCGCCGCGACTTATGGATTCGATGACGGGCGCTCAGGCACCGAACACGGTCGGGGGCGGCCGAGCGCATCCCCCCCGCGTCGAGCGGATTTGGGCCCAGAAGATCAACGTTAAGGAGCGCAAGCTCGCCTTCGCGTCCGCGCTCGCGGCCACGCGGGTCGTCCCGCTCGCACAAGCCCGCGGCCACACCGTCCCAAAGGATGCCCACCTCCCGTTCGTCCTGGAGGACCCGGTCGAGGAGGTCATGACCGCGGCCGCCGCACGCGGCGTGTTGGAGAAGCTCCATCTGTGGGACGACATTGAGCGCGCACGGGATCACTCCCATCTTCGCGCGGGGCGCGGTAAGCTCCGCGGTCGCGTCCGCCGGACCCCCCGCAGTGTCCTCGTCGTCACGAGCGGCCCGGACCGGGCCCGCGGCTTCCGCAACCTCGCGGGCGTCGAGGTCGTCTCGGTCCACCAGCTCGCGACAGAGGACCTCGCTCCGGGCGGCGATCCGGGCCGCATGACGCTCTTCTCTCACGCCGCGCTCGAGGGGCTCCGCTCCCGACTTGGGGAGGTGGCCGCATGAGCGATCTACGCCACCGGATCCTACTGCACGCCTACGTGACCGAAAAGTCGATGGACGAGATGGAGCGCCAGAACAAGCTCGAGTTCAAGGTCGACCAGCGCGCCACGCGCGCCGAGGTCAAGCGCGCGGTGGAGCAGATCTACCAGTGCAAGGTGGACAAGGTCAACGTCAAGATCGTGAAGGCCGGCAAGATCGCCACCGTCCGATTCAAGAAGGAGTACTCGGCGGAGGACATCGGCAGCCGGGCCGGAGTGTTCTGATGGGGAAGCGCATCATCTCCCGACGCCGGGGCGCCGGCACGCCCACGTACCGGTCTCCGAGCCACCGCCACCACGGGCCGATCTACCATCCCTCCCCCTCCGTCGTGGGGGAGGGAACGGTCGTAGGGATCGTTCACGCTCCGGGCCGTAGCGCTCCGGTCGCCGAGATCTCCACGCCGAGCGGGGACATCATCCGCACGATCGCGAGTGCCGGGGTCGCCACGGGAAACACGATCTCTCTCCATCGCGGTCCGGTGACCCACGGAGCGCTGCTCTCCCTCGGGGAGATCCCCGACGGCACGCTCGTGTGCAACCTCGAGGTCAAACCGTTCGATGGGGGCCGGCTGGTGCGAGCGGCCGGAACGAGCGCCCTCGTCACGGCGCATGCGGGCAAGCTCGTGACGGTGCAGCTCCCGTCGGGAGCGTTCAAGCAGTTCCTCACCACCTGCCGCGCCCAGGTCGGAGCCGTGGCCGGAGGCGGCCGACTCGAGCGCCCGATCATCAAGGCCGGTAAGAAGTTCCATGCGACGCGCTCGCTCGCACGCGCACCCCTGAAGGTCCGTGGGGTCGCGATGAATCCGGTCAACCACCCGTTCGGTGGTGGCGCCCACCAGCACGTCGGACGGCCGAGCACGGTGTCGAGCGGCACATGGCCGGGCGCGAAGGTCGGTCGGTTCAGCCGCTCCCAGCGCAAGAAGCGCCGGGTGCGCGGACGCGATACCGGGACGGTGTGATGCATCATGGCACGATCGAAGAAGATCAAGAAGGTGGAGACGCGCCGCAAGCGCGAATTCACCTACCGTGGATACACCCTGCCGCGCCTGAAGGAGATGAACCTCGAGGAGCTCGCGAAGGTCCTCCCGGCCCGGGCGCGCCGATCGATCCGCCGCGGGTTCAACGTGGAGACGACGCGCTTCTTCGGTCGGATGCGCGAAACGCCTCCCGACAAGGTGCTCAAGACCCATTGCCGGGACGCCCTCGTGCTCCCCGAGCACATCGGCAGACGGGTCGCGATCTACAACGGCAAAGAGTTCAAGGAAGTCGAACTTCGCCCGGAGATGATCGGGCACTACTTCGGTGAGTTCTCGCTCACTCGCCGATTCGAGAAGCACTCCGGACCCGGGGTCGGCGCGACTCGGTCGTCGAAGTTCATGCCGCTGAAGTGAAGGAGGAAACGGGACGATGCGAGGATACAGCTATCGCGACGAGGCCGGCACGAGCGTCGCTCGTGCCCGCGGCGTCGAACTCCCGATCTCTCCAAAGAAGACCTACGAGGTCCTCAACGCGATTCGCGGGCTCACGCTCGAGCGCGCGCGCGCCGTCCTCGAAGACGCCGTCGAGCTCCGCCGCGCGATCCCGTTCCGGCGCTACAATCAGGAGACGTCCCACAAGCGCGGCGTGGGACCAGGTCGGTTCCCGAAGAAGGTCGCGAGGAACGTGCTGCAGATCCTGCGGAACGCGGAGTCGAACGCGGAGTACGAGAGCCTCGACACCGATCGACTCTATGTCAAGGTCGCCGCCTCGAGCCGGGGTCGAATCCTGAAGGCGTCGATGCCTCGTGCCCACGGTCGCGCGACGCCGTGGAACGAGCAGACCACCCACATCGAGATCGTCCTGGCCGAGCGGAAGGAGGCCTAGGGTGAGCGCCGAACGCAAGGTCATCGAGGAAGCGACACGGCGGGTCCTGCTCAAGGACTATCTCGTCGGCGAGAGCGCACGGGCCGGGTTCGGCGGGCTCGATATCCAGCGCACCCCGATGGGCACGCGGGTCACGCTGATCTGCGAACGCCCCGGGATTCTGATCGGGCGGCGCGGCGAGCTCATCAAGCGACTGACGGAAGACATCCAGGCTCGGTTCAAGCTGGACAATCCTCAGATCGAAGTTCAGGAGGAACGCAACCCGTCCCTCAACGCCCAGCTCATGGCCGAGAAGCTCGCCTCGACCCTCGAACGCGGCTGGCACTTCCGTCGCGCGGGGCACTCGACCGTTCGCCGCATTATGGAATCCGGCGCGCGCGGCTGCCAGGTCATTCTCTCGGGAAAACTGACCGGCGAGCGGCACCGGACCGAGCGGTTCAAGGCGGGGACGATCAAGTACTGCGGGGAAGCCGTGCACCTGTGGATGGGCAAGGGATTCTACCAGGCCCGCCTCAAGCCCGGAGTCATCGGCGTCAACGTCTGGATCATGCGCTCGAACGCGAAGCTCCCCGACGAGATCAAGGTCAAGGGCGTGGAGACTCGGCCGGCTCCCGCGCCGATCGAACTTCCACCCCTCGACGGCACCGATCTACCGCCTGGTCCCGGCCCCGCGGTCGCGGAGGCCCTGGCCGGGCCGGAGGCTCCCACGTGACGCTGCTGAGGATGAAGGACCTGCGGGCGCTCACCGACGATGAGCTGCGCCGCCGCATCTCCGAGGCGGAAGGCGACCTCTTGCGCGAGCGCGGCATCGCGGCCATGGGAGGCGCGCCTCCGAGCCCCGGCAAGATGCGCGCCCTGCGCACCAACGTCGCCCGGGCCCTGACCGTGCTGCAGGAGCGCCACCTCGCTCCCACTTCTGCCGAACCGAACGCGAGCGCCTAGAGTGGAATGACGATGGTCGGCAAGGGAGAGCTCACGGGTGCCGACCGCGCCGCGCTCGCCGGCGAGATCCTCGGAGCCGCCATCTCGGTCGACCGCGCCCCGGGGATCCGGACGCTGCCCCTGCGCGGTACCATCGTCGATGAGTCCATGAACATCCTCACCGTTCGGCGGGCCGACCATGGTCGAGTCGTGCGGGTGCCCAAGTCCGGGATGCTCGGGACGATTCTCCTCGGCGAACGCGAGTTACCGTTAATAGGCGACAATCTTCGCGTTCGACCCCAGGACCGCACCAAGCGCATCCTCGCCGGCGGTTCCCGGAGGATCCGATGAGCCCCGCTCCAGCATCTCGCACCCGACGTGCCCGGGACATCGGTCTCGACGTTCGCGCGCCGAAGCAGAACTGCGACGACCAGCACTGCCCCTTCCACGGTCGACTGTCCATCCGAGGCCAGGTGCTCGAGGGGACGGTCGTCTCCACCGCGATGCAGCGCACCGCCGTCGTCGAGCGCACGTTGCTCACGCGAGTGCCGAAGTACGAACGGTACGAGAAGCGCCGCCGCCGCTACCTCGCTCACTCGCCGCCCTGCCTCGGGGTCGTGGTCGGACACAAGGTCCGCATCGCCGAGACTCGGCCGCTGTCGAAGCTCGTCAGTTTCTGCATTGTCGAGGACCTGGGCGAGGCCGCCCAGCACGTGCAAGGCGAGGAAGCCGTTGCCCCCGAGCCCAGTCCCCCGGTCAAGGAGGAAGCATGAAGGGCGTCGCCGGTCGTCGAGGACGCGGCCTCCCGAAGGGCGCCCGTCTGGACTGTGCCGATAACACCGGCGCGAAGATCGTAGAGATCATCGCCGTGCACAACTGGCATGGCACGCACCGCCGCTACCCGCGGGCGGGGATCGCCGACCTCGTGATCGTCTCGGTCAAGAAGGGAACACCGGAGATGCGACGGCAGGTTCTGCACGCCGTCATCGTGCGCTCGCGCTCGCCGATCCGGCGGGCCGATGGGACCCGACTGCAATTCGAGGACAACGCCGCCGTCATCACGACCGAGACCGGCGAGCTGAAGGGTTCTCAGATCAAGGGACCGGTGGCAAAGGAGGCCGCCGAGCGGTGGTCGCGCGTGGCCGCGGCCTCGTCGATCATCGTATAGGAGGAGAGTAGTTCATGGCACGTCAATCTTCCAGCGCGCCGCGCCGACAGCGCAAGGCGCTGTACAACGCGGACTCCTTCCACCGGCGCCGGCGGATGTCGGTCCCGCTCTCCCGCGAGTTGCGCGCGCGCTTCCACTGCCGCTCGGTCCCCGTCCGCAAGGGCGACACCGTGCGCATCCTATCGGGAAGCTACGTCGGGAGCGAGGAACGCGTGGCCCGGGTCGATCGCCGCAGCTACTCCGTCATTCTCAACAACATCACGCTGAAGACGGGGGAGCAAAAGCAGAAGCCTCTCCCGATCCGAACCGGCCAACTCCTGCTGACCAAGCTCAACCTCTCGGATGCCTGGCGACGCCGCATCCTGAGCGTTCGCGAGGAGGAGTTGACCCCCGAGGAGCTCGGCACTGCTCCGGAAGCACCGGCCACGCAGGCGACGGAAGGCCGTGGGGCAATGCCCGATGCGGGCGCCGTGCTCCCCGGACCCGAGGGGGATATGCACCTGACTGCGGCGGAGCGTGAGTTCCTCGAGGATGCGACGACCGAGGACGAGACTCCGAAAGGGACCGCTTCCAAGAAGGCCACTCCCGAAGAGGCGGAACCGAAGGCTCCTCGCGGGGAGATGAAGCTCACAGCAAAGGAGACCACGTTCTTCGAGTCGGCCGAGAAGGAGGAGTACGGACCCAACGCGAAAGCGGTCCGCACGCACAAGAAGGCCCCTGGCACGGCCGAAGAGGAGGGGATCGCCGGCGAGACGGAAGAGACGCCCGCGCCCTCGGTCGCGAAACCGCATCCCTCTGCGAAGCCTCGCGGTAAGTCCCCCCCGCCGAAGGAGAACGACGCATGACGCGCCGGATGAAGCGTCGGGCCGCCCCGAGGACCTGGCCGGTTCCCCGCAAGGGAACCAAGTGGATCCGGCGACCGGCTCCCGGTCCGCACGCGCAGGACCAGTCGATCCCCCTTGTGATCGTGCTGCGCGACCTTCGCCATCTCGTCCGGAACGAGCGCGAGGCCCGGTTGCTCGTGAACTCGGGCACGGTCAAGGTCGACGGTAAGGTCGTTCACGATCTCTCTCGGGGCCTAGGTCTCATGGACGTGCTTTCCCTCGCGGCGCCGCTCGATGCGCACGCCCGCGTCGTGAAGGACCGCCGGGGCAAGCTCACCCTCGTGAGCATCCCTCCGGCCGAGGCATCGGTCAAGCTCGGGCGCGTGCGGTTCAAGCACGCGATCCGGACGGGCAAGGTCGGCATGACCTTGCACGACGGCCGCACCCTAGTGGTCCCCGCCAACTCCCCCTACCGGGTCGGAGACTCGCTCCAGATCGAGGTGCCGAGCCAGACGATCGTTCGCCACCTCCCCCTCGCCCCCGGCCAGCTCGCGTTCCTCGCCGGAGGCAGTCACGTGGGCGAGACCGCCCGCGTGGAGCGGGTCGAGGTCCGCAACTCCTCCCAGCCCAACCTCGTGCACTTCAAGGAAGGATTCTCGACCATCAAGGAGTACGTGTTCATCGTGGGCGAAACCTCGCCCCAAGTAACGATCGCGGAGGGCCTCGATCGATGAGCGCATCCTCCCCCGCACCGACGGCCCCGTCCACGACCGCGGAGAACGTCAACCGGGCCGTGCGGATCATTAAGGTCGTGGTCAACGCCGGCGTCGGTCAATCCGGGGAGCCGCGCCAGAAGGCCGAACGGGTCCTCCAGATGATCACCCACCAGAAACCGATCGCGACCCGCTCGCACTCGACGAATCGCGACTTCGGAATCCGGGCCGGCCAGGAGATCGGGGCGAAGGTCACGCTCCGGGGTCCCTCGGCCGTCGACTTCCTGAACCGGGCCTTCGAGGCCCGCGACCGCCAACTGGACCCGGACTCGATCGATCGCAACGGCAACTTCTCCTTTGGGATCGGGGACTACACCGACTTCACGGGAATGAAGTACGACCCCGAGATCGGCATCCACGGGATGGACATCGCGGTCGAACTCGGCCGCTCCGGCTACGGGGTGCGTGAACGCCAGGTCTCGGCCCGCCCGATCCCCAAGCGCCTGCGATCGACCAAGGCCGATACCCGCGCATACCTTGCGGCGACCTTCCAAGTGACCTTCGTGGAGTGAGCACGATGTCCAAGCCCAAGAAGGAATTCGGACGGAAGGAAGGCTGCCTACGGTGCGACCGCAAGCGCGGCATCGTCCGCCGCTACGGACTGCACGTCTGCCGGCAGTGCTTCCGCGAGGTCGCCGTCGACCTGGGGTTCCGGAAGTACCAGTGAGGTAAGGGAACATGCGTCACGATCTACTCAACGATGCGCTCGTCACGCTGCGCCACGCGGACCAGCATGGCCAGGGTGAGGTCGCGCTCGCGCCGGCGTCCCACCTCATCGGCGAGGTGCTCCGCATCCTCCGCGAGCACCACTACGTGGAGGAGTTCACGTTCGTCCCCACGGGACGCGGAGGGAAGTACGATGTCAAGCTCTCTCGGCGCATCAACTCCTGCGGTGTCATCAAGCCACGGATCGCGGTCCCGCACCGCGAGCTCGAGCGCTACGAGTCCCGATTCCTCCCGGCCCAGGACTTCGGGCTCCTGGTGCTCTCGACGAATCGCGGAGTGATCACCCACCAACAGGCCCGGGAGCTCAAGCTCGGGGGGAGGCTCATCGCGTATGTCTACTGAGACGACGGAGGCCGTGATCGCGGTGCCCGCCGGAGTCCGGCTCGAGGTGCGCCCCGGCCTCATCCAGGCGAAGGGCCCGCTCGGTCAGATCGTTCGACCGTTCCCGAGCGACGCGCTGGGTCTCGTGATCGCCGATGGCAAGGCGACCCTCACGCTCAAGCTACCTCCCGGACGTAAGCAATCCCGCTCTCTCCTCGCAACGTGGGCGGCTCACCTGAAGAACCTCATCGGCGGACTGACGCTCGGGGTCGAGGCGAAGATGAAGGTCGTCGCGGCGCACTTCCCGATGAAGGTCGCCGTGAAGGGCGAGGAACTCATCATCGAGAACTTCCTCGGCGAGAAGTACCCCCGGACCGCTCCGCTGCGCCCGGGAACCAAGGCGGCGGTCGAGGGGGACGTCGTGGTCCTCTCCGGCTACGATGTCGAGCAGGTCGGGCAAAGCGCAGCCAACATCGAGCGCGCTACGCACATCCGCAACTACGATCCACGTGTGTTCCAGGACGGCATCTACCTCACCGAGCACGCCCACCTTAAGGGAGCCAACTGATGTCGCCGGATCCCGTGACCGCGTCCGAGCCGGAAGAGTCGCCGGCACCAAAGCCCACCCGGCGCCGCGTTCGCGCCGCCCCGCCGGCCGAGGAGAAGAAGGCGATCGTGCCCGCGGACGCTACGGCCGTCACGACCGACGAACCCGCGGCGCCGCGCGCCCCGAAGCGGGCCGCGCTCGACCCGGAGTCGGCGAAGCTGTTGCGCCTGCGGCGCGAGCTCGATCGGCACCGACCGCTCTTCGTTCGCCAGGCCGCGCACCGCTACTACCGGATCGGCCGGGACGAGAGCTGGCGCCGGCCCCGTGGCCTGCAGTCCAAGCAGCGCCGGCACTACGGCTACCGCTCCGTCATCGTACGGGTCGGCTACCGATCCCCCTCCAAGGTGCGGGACCTCGTTCCCAGCGGCTTCCGCCCGATCATCATCCGGACGACCGGCGAGCTCGAGAAGCTCGACGCGACGAAGGAGGCCGCGATCATCGCGCGAACGGTCGGCACCCGACGACGCCTAGCCCTCGAGGAGACGGCTCGCCGCCTGGGGATCCATGTGCTCAATCCGATCGCCACTCCCGAGGGGGAGGAGTAGAGACGTGCCCGATCTTTCGAACCAACGCCGACTCGCCTCCATTCTGCTCAAGTGCGGCAGCGGGCGCGTCTGGATCGACCCGGCGCGCGAGCAGGAGATCTCCGATTCGGTCACGCGCCAGGACATCCGTACCGCGATCAAGTCCGGGGCAATCCGCCGCAGGGCGATCCAGGGCACGTCTCGGTCCCGGGCGCGCCGCTACGCGGCCGAGGTCGCGAAGGGACGTCACCAGGGCCCCGGCTCGCGCCGCGGCAGCCCGCGCTCCCGGTCGAGCAAGAAGGAGCGCTGGATGCGTCGGATCCGGCCCCAACGCGAACTCCTCGCCACCCTCCGGGCGGAGAAGCGCATCACCCCGGCGGTTTACCGAAGGTACTACCGTCAGGCCAAGGGCGGCATGTACCGGAGCCGCGCCCATCTCCTGCTGAACCTCCAGCTCGCCGGCCACCTGCCCGCGGAGGCGAAATCATGAGCACGGGTCCCCGCTACCGGGTCCGCTTCCGCCGCCGCCGGGAGGGCCGCACCGACTATCGCACGCGGCTCAAGCTCCTGCGCTCGGGCCGCCCGCGGGCCGTCGTGCGCATCACGGCCCAGCGCGTCTACGTCACGATCACCACCTACGACCCGACCGGCGATCGCGTGGTCGCCGCGGCCGACAGCCGGGAGCTCGGCGGAGTCGGATTCCCCGGTAGCAGCCTCGCGTCGACCCCCGCGGCGTACCTGACGGGATATCTCGCCGGCCTTCGATCGAAGGCGGCGGGTACGGACGGGGCCATCCTCGATGCGGGCCTTCGGCACCCGACCGCCGGGGGTCGAGTGCTCGCGGCGCTCAAGGGCTTGCTCGACGCAGGTCTGGAGGTGCCCCACGGAGAGACGGTCTTCCCCGGGAACGATCGGCTCAGCGGCTCGCATCTACCGAAGCCGCTCCCGGAGCCCCTCGAGTCGTACAAAGGCAAGTTGCCGACGATCACCGAGCGCAAGGAGGCGACCGCATGAGCGGAACGTCCACCTTCCCGTCCTCCGGTGGCTCCTCCCAGGGCTCTCGGTACGGAGGAGGCGGCCCGTCCGGCCCCGCCCCACCGCCCCCGTGGGTACCCAAGACCGAGCTCGGCCGAAAGGTCCACTCCGGGGAGATCGCGACGATGAGCGACGCGCTGCGAAGCGGGCTTCCGCTGCGCGAGCCGCAGATCGTGGACAAGCTGCTTCCGGGCCTCCACGACGAGGTTCTCGACGTGAACATGGTCCAGCGCATGACCGATTCCGGCCGGCGCCTGAAGTTTGCCGTCACCGTCGTCGTGGGGAACGGCGACGGGTTCGTCGGTCTCGGACGCTCCAAGGGTCGGGAGGTCGGACCCACGATCCGACGCGCGATCGACCGCGCGAAGCTCAAGCTCATCGAGATCCAGCGCGGCTGCGGCAGCTGGGAATGCGGCTGCGGGCGCTCCCACACGGTCCC
>JABEUK010000153.1 GCA_013044425.1 Thermoplasmata archaeon
GCACGACATCGTGGAGACGCTCAAGTTCCTGCATCTCAACCGGCCGCAGCACGTCACCGTGGTGCCCGAGAAGCCCGAGTTCCGCGGGATGCTCACGAAGATCCAAGGATATGTCACGTGGGGCGAGGCGGAGCCCGAGACGGTGGGTCTCCTGCTCAAGTCCCGCGGGGAGACCGCCGGGGGAGAACGCCTGACGGATGCGAACGTCACGGAATCGACCCGCACGAAGGACCTCGCCGAGCTCACGCAGCGCGTGGTCGTTGACGGCTTGCCGAGCGTCGCGGGGGTCCGCCCGCTCTTCCGCCTCGGAGCCCCGAGCGGAGGGTGGAAATCCACGAAGAAGCCGTACGCGCTCGGAGGCGCGCTCGGCTACCGTGGCCGCGCGATCAACGAGCTCGCCCGCCGCATGATCCGGGAGTGAACAAGATGCCGAGTCGAACGAAGAAGTTCCGAGGATCGCGCACCCACGGTCGAGGGATCAAGGCCGGTCGCGGGGCCGGTAAGCAGGGCGGACGCGGCAACGCGGGGCTGCACAAGTACAAGTTCAAGTCGATGCTGATCTATGCGCCGGATCACTTCGGACGACACGGCTTCAAGCGGCCCGCCCAGATCGTCCAGCAACCGACCTCGATCAACGTGGGAGAGCTGGAGAGCTTCGTGCCGTTGCTCCGGATCGCACAAGCGTTCCGCCAGGACGGCGAGACCTGCATCGCCGATCTATCGAAGGCCGGGATCGACCGCCTGCTCGGTGGTGGCCGCACCGCTCGCAGCTGGAAGGTCTATGTCGAACATGCGACGAAGCATGCCCAGGAGAAGGTCACGCTCCTGAAAGAACCCCCTCAAGGAGCATAGGATTGCGCCCCCTAGATTATATAGCGAGAATACCCGCTCTGAGCGTTTCGAATGGCCGATGAGGAGATCCCGCGCGACCCGCGCTGGGCCCTCCCCCTCGCGGCGATCGGCGTCGCCATCGTAGCGATCTTCTGGTACTGGGATTCCCCCACGCTCCTCGCGGTCGGCATGCTCTCGGCGAGCATGTTCGGCATCTTCGGGCTGATGTACCTCGGCCTCTCCTACACGGGACCGAAGTCGCGCCTCTACGGGCTCAAGCCGCTCACGACCCGGCTCCCGGCGATCTCCCAGCCGAGGGGCCACGTCCACTTCCGAACGAAGATGTTCTGGACGATCCTCATCGTCCTGCTGTACTTCCTGATGACGAACATCTACCTCTTCGGGGTAGATCAGGCGACCGTCATCGATCTGTTCGCGAGCTACCGCTCGATCCTCGCCGGCGCCCAGGGGACCCTGATGCACCTCGGCATCGGGCCCATCGTCACCGCGTCGATCATCATGCAGCTGTTCGTCGGGGCGAAGATCATCAACCTCGACCTCACGGATGACGAGGACAAGGGGACCTACCAGGGCTCTCAGAAGGTGCTGGTCCTCGTCATGATCTTCGTCGAGGCGATCCCCCAGGTCTTCGGATACCTGACCCCGTCCGCCTCGCTCGTCACCAGTCTCGGTCAATTCTCGCCCGGCAACGGCATGCTGCTCGCCGACACGATCATCGTGGCCCAGCTCGTCTTCGGCTGCTATCTCGTGTTCCTGATGGACGAGGTCGTCTCGAAGTGGGGGATCGGAAGCGGGATCTCCCTGTTCATCGCGGCCGGCGTGAGCCAGCAGATCGTCCAAGGGACCCTGAACTGGTTACCGTCGGCCGCGGGGCCGATCTCCGCGGGGAACCCCCCGAGCGGAACGATCCCGAAGACGATCTGGTTCCTGACGAACTACAACGCCTCCCAGATGGCCTCGGGAGGCTGGGAGCAGGTCCTCCTCCATGCGCCGAATCCCGTCATCGCGCTTCTCGGCACCGCCGTCATCTTCTTCATCGTGGCGTGGACCGAGTCCACGCGCATCGAACTGCCGCTCTCCCACGCGGAGGCCCGCGGAGCGCGGGGGCGCTACCCGCTGCGACTGATCTACGCGTCGAACATCCCGGTGATCTTGATGTCGGCCCTGCTCGCCAACGTCTCGGTCGTCACGATCCTGTTATGGACGAATCCCGCGCTCGCGCACTTCCCGCTGATCGGCCACCAGTGGTGGATCGGATCGTATCCCGCGAGCTCGACCGCCGCGCAACTGTTAGGGGTGAGCGCTACGACCCCATTAACGGGAGGCGCGTGGTACCTCAACACGCCGAACGGGCTCGAGTCTTGGTTCCTGCCGCTGATCAACTCGCAGACGTACGGAGTGTTCCTCCTGGGTCATACCTGGTGGCAGTCGCTCATCCACGTGGGACTGTTCTTCGGGGTCATGGTCGGCGGCTCGATCCTGTTCGCCAAGTTCTGGATCCAGACGACGAACATGGGCCCCGAGGCCGTCGCGCGGCAGATCGAAGCGTCGGGCATGCAGATCCCCGGGTTCCGTCGAGAGCCCCGGGTCTTACGGAGGGTTCTGGAACGCTACATCCCCGTCATCACCGTCATCAGCGGTGCCACCGTCGGAGCCCTCGCCTCGGGCGCGGACCTCATCGGCACCGTCGGGAATGCGAGCGGCACGGGCGTGCTGCTGATGGTGGGCATCATCATTAATCTGTACGAGGCCATGGGCCGCGAACAGCTCATGGAAATGAACCCGCTCTTGCGCCGGTTCATCGCGGGAGAGGAGTGATGACCGCGGGTTCCGACGCTCCGCTTGCGAGCAGCACGGCGATCGATGCGGCCCCGACGACGCCCGCGGCC
>JABEUK010000154.1 GCA_013044425.1 Thermoplasmata archaeon
GGTCGGGCGTGGCCGGAGCGATGGCGACCGCCACCCCCGCGGCGCGCCCGCAGGCACCGAGCAGAGCGCCGATCTGTTCGGCACCTTCCCCGAGCGCTTGCGCGTACGACTTCAGGTTGACGACAAGCACCGGGGAGCCTAGGAACGTGGGATCAGTGGTGGGCGGACGCGTGCGCGCGTTTCGGGCGAGAACAGATCGCATACTCGTCTCCATCGAAGAAGACCTCCCGGTCGGGGTGCTTGCGCTGGAGCTCGGTGATCTTCGAAAGGACGTCTTCCAAGGTGGTGGATTCGTCATTGGGGTCGATCCGGAGATGGACGGTCTTCTCCAATCGCTCGGGCACATGTCTCGCAGTCGCCATGGCGCACCGAGACAACTCCCTACGGGGAGTAGGCTATAGAGCTTTACCAAGCGCCTCAGCTCGGGCGAAACCGCCTCGGATGGAGGCGTAACTCTTCGTGGGATGGGACGAGCTGCCCCGGTCTGAAACCCGCGCGGCCCGGCACCGATGCACGGGTCGAGAGAGGAGCAGAGGGGACCGAACCGGCGCCCTCGGTACGCTGGCCCTTGAGGACCAAATATCGACTCGCCGCTTCTCTCGCCGGGCGTCCGAAGGAGAGCGCGACACACGGCGCAGCATGCGAAACAGTAACTTGTATATCCCCCACCTTCCTCCCCTCGCACGGGTGGCTCAGGAATATGGCAAAAGCCGAGAGCGAATCCGCCGGAACGGACAACGAATCCCGACTCTCCGAGGCCGAGATCGCGGTGCACTGGAAGGAAGAGAAGGTATACTATCCAAACCCCCGCTTCGTGGGTCAGGCGAACCTAACCGATCCGACGGTCAAGGACCGGTTCGCGGAGAAGAACTTCCCGGAATGCTTCCGGGAGTACGCCGACCTGCTGACCTGGGACAAGTACTGGACCACGACGCTCGACACCAGCAAGGCCCCGTTCTGGAAGTGGTTCGTCGGAGGGAAGCTCAACGTCAGCTACAACTGCGTGGACCGCCAGCTGGAGAAGAATCGAAACAAAGCCGCACTCATCTTTGTTTCTGAGGACGAGGCCGAACCCCCGGTGGCCGTCACCTATCAGGATCTCTACATCCGTGTCAATGAGATGGCCGCCCTGCTGCGCGACTTCTGTGGGCTGAAGACGGGCGACCGCGTTACCATCCACATGCCCATGGTCGCGGAGCTTCCCATTACCATGCTGGCCTGCGCTCGCCTTGGGGTGATCCACTCCGTGGTCTATGGCGGGTTCAGCGGTGAGGCGTGCGGGAGCCGTATCGCCGACTCCGGCAGCCGGATCCTCATCACCATCGATGGCTACTATCGGAGCGGCAAGGTCATCGACCACAAGGCGAACGCCGACATCGCGGTTCGCAAGGCCCAGGAGGATGGGACCAAGGTCGAGAAGGTGCTCGTCTGGAAGCGGTTCCGCGACAAGTCCGCCTCCGCGACGCCCATGGTCGAGGGACGGGACTTCATGGTGAACGACGTCCTGAAGCAGTTCGCCGGAAAGCTGGTCGATCCCGTCTCGATGCCGGCCGAGGCTCCTCTGTTCCTCATGTACACGAGCGGTTCCACGGGCAAGCCCAAAGGATGCCAGCACTCCACCGGCGGCTACCTCGCGTACGTGACCGGGACCTCGAAGTACATCCAGGACATCCATCCGACCGATGTCTACTGGTGCATGGCCGATATCGGGTGGATCACGGGCCACTCCTACATCGTCTATGGCCCCCTCGCGTTGGCCGCGACCTCGGTCATCTACGAAGGAGTTCCAACGTACCCGGATGCAGGACGAGTCTGGAGGATCGCCGAGCGGCTCGGCGTGAACATCTTCCACACGTCGCCGACCGCCATCCGAATGCTCCGCAAGCTCGGGCCGGACGAGCCGAAGAAGTACCACTATCGATTCAAGTCCATGACCACGGTCGGGGAGCCGATCGAGCCCGAGGCGTGGAAGTGGTACTACGAGATCGTCGGGCAAGGACAGGCGGTGATCACCGACACCTGGTGGCAGACCGAGAACGGCGGCTTCCTGTGCTCTACAAAGCCGGCGATGGACCCGATGAAGCCCGGAAGCGCCGGCCCCCCCATGCTCGGCATCTACCCGATCATCTACGATGAGAAGGCGAAGGAGATTCCCGCGGGCGCCGGGAAGGCGGGCAACATCTGCATCCGCAATCCCTGGCCCGGCATCTTCCAGACGATCTGGGGCGACCCGGACCGGTATGTCGCGACCTACTACTCGAAGTACAACACGAACAAGAACAGCACGGACTGGCACGACTGGCCGTACTTCGCCGGGGACGGGGCCACCTGGGCGGCCGACGGCTACATCCGAATCCTGGGCCGCGTCGACGACGTGATCAACGTGGCCGGCCACCGCCTCGGAACGAAGGAGATCGAGTCGGCATGCCTCACCGTGCCCGAGGTCGCGGAGGCGGCCGTTGTCCCGATCGTGGACCCGGAGCGGGGGCGAGTCCCCGAGGTCTACATCGCCCTGAAACCTGGGGTCAAGGCCACTCCCGCGGAGGTCTCCGCCAAGGTCACCCTCGCAATCGAGACGGTGATCGGGAAGATCGCACGCCCGCGCGTGGTCCGGGTCGTTCCGGACATGCCTAAGACCCGCTCGGGAAAGATCATGCGACGGGTCCTGGCCGCGATCTCCAACCAGATGGACTACGGGGACATCACGACCCTCGCTAACCCCGAGGTCGTCGAGCAGATCCGCGTCCAGGTCCAGGGTGCTGGGCCCGTGGTCAAGAAGACCGCACCCGAGGACATCAAGGCCTTCGGCGCGGACGTATAGAACCGATTCCACCGCGGCCGCCGGACCCCCCGGCGGCCGCCCCTCGGGGGCGAGGCCGGGGCTGGGTTCAGGTGGTCGAAACCGGTCGGTCGTCAGA
>JABEUK010000155.1 GCA_013044425.1 Thermoplasmata archaeon
ACGCCGGAGGAGCCTCTCCGACCTCGCTTGCCGCCGTGCCAAGGGAACATCCATCCAGAACATGGGCCGACTTCCAGCACTTCCGCCCATCTCGGAGAACTCGTCCAGGGCGCTGAAGGAGCGAGAGTTCAAATTCATCGACCCGATGCTCGCCTATGCGCGGACGCAGGCTAGCGGGATGGTCAACAACCATACCCCCGATAGCTTCGGTCGCGACTCGGTCCAGAGGGCACGTCGTAGCCGACGGTCCCGCCCCCGACGCGCATATCGATCCTGTCGGAGGCCAGCGGGTGAGGTCTACACCGACGTCGCGGGCTCGGTCTCGAGCGCCGAACGAGGCCGAAGGGGACCCAACGGGTCGTGGTCCCGGATCATGACGAGCGAGTGGGTAGAGTGGCACACGGGGTACGAACGAGATCAGCCGAACGCACGACGCCTAGAGGTCGTGCAGAGGCGGATCAAGGAGGCATTGGACCGGGCTCCTCCCGGCCCCGTGCGCGTCCTGAGTCTGTGCGCCGGCGATGGTCGTGATCTGCTCGGCGTCCTCGCGACGCATCCGCGCGCGAAGGAGGTCGAAGCGCGCCTCATCGAACTCGAACCTCTCCTGGTGGCATCGGGCCGTGAAAGCGCAGCCCGTCTAGGCCCGAGCGGTGTGGCCTTCGTGAATGACGACGCTTCGAGCACTCGATCGTGCGTGGGTGCGGTGCCTGCCGACCTCGTGCTCGCATGCGGTATCTTCGGAAACATCCGGGATGAAGATGTCCAGCGTACGATCGACCACCTTCCCGAGCTTTGCGCCCGGGCTGCGGTGGTGATATGGACACGAGGGCGCTTCGAGCCCGACCTGACCCCGGCCATCCGAAGATGGTTCCTGACGGCAGGATTCGAGGAGTTGAGCTTCGTGCCCGTCCCCGATACTACCGCCTCCGTCGGCGCGCACCGACTCGTAGGAGACCCAGTGCCGTTCCGGGATAACGAACCTCTCTTCACCTTCCTGCCCCGCGAGCTCCGGCCCTCTACTCGCCCCCGCGGAGAGCCCGCGCCAGGATCGCCCCGGCCGGCGTGAGACCGTCTCAGCGCTTGGGAGGCATGCTCAGGGCCATGTTACAATGCCGCACGGTGTAGGGTGTGTGTGGACAAGCGTTACATAAATCGTCTGAACGTATTTATACCGGGCCACCGTTACTCAATCTTGGAACCATGTCGGCTACTGCATCGACACCAGCATCCCATCGTTCTCGCCCCACGGCCTCCCGAATTGCAGCTTCAAAGCCCGCCACAGGCAAAACCCCGACCTCGAAGGTCGCGGTGCCGAAGGCGTTCGTCTCCAAGACGCTCGCCTCGGGGCACAATGCGCCGGGTGCGCCCTCCGCGCCTTCCTCCGACGCATGCCCGAACTGCGGTTCCTCCCACCTCATCCGTGACGAGATCCGCGGCGAGATCGTCTGCGCGGATTGTGGCCTCGTGGTGGACCAGAGCGCGCTGGTGAGTGACCGTGGCCAGCGGGGTGGGAAGGAGGATACCGGGCGTGAGGCTCGCGGCTGGGGGCCCGTCATCTCGCCGTTGATGCCCGACAAGGGCCTCTTCAGCGAGATCGGCGTGCCGACGCGGGACTTCCAGGGCAACAGCCTCTCTCGCAACACCTCCCTCAAGTTCTACCATCTGCGCAAGCTCAACCACCGGCTCCGGGCCGCACGGACCCACCAGCGCAATCTGGTCGTCGCGCTCGGCGAACTGAATCGGCTCGCTGGAGTTCTCGGCCTCTCCCGTGAGGTGAAAGAGTCTGCGACGTACATCTACCGGCGGGCCCTTGAACACAAGGCTACACGCGGAAAGAAGATCGTCGCCCTCGTGGCTGCGAGCGTCTACGCCGCGTGCCGCCAGTGCCACGTTCCGCGTACGATGAAGGAGATCATCGCGCACTCCAAGGCGACCAAGATCGAAGTCGGTCGTGCGTACACGTTGCTCGCACGCGAGCTCAAGCTCGGGTTGAAGCCGGTCGAGCCGCGGGACTACCTCGTGCGGTTCACTCAGGATCTCAACCTCTCCAAGGAGGTCCGGGCCAAGGTGCTCGAGCTCCTCGAGCAGGTCGAACAGGTATACTCGACGAGCGGGGTGCTCCCGAACGGGATCCTCGCGACGATCATCTACATCGCGTCGAACCTGATGGGCGAGCCGCGGAGCCAGGACCGGATCGCGGCGGTGGCGAACGTCACACCGGTGACGATCCGTAATCACTACAAAGAACTCCTCGACCTGTTGGGGCTTCCCAAGAACCTCGCGAACCCGCAGGCCCGGGCGAACCTAGCCCTCCCGGGGTCCCTTCCTCCCGTGGAGGGGAACGCCACGGTCGAAGGTCCGTAGACCCGGCTGAGCGCTCGGGAGAGCTTCCCCGCGATGCGTAGCCCCATAACGAGATGAATGTCTCGGGGGCTGAGGCCGGGGTGGCGACGGTTCCGACGCTCAGCTACTCGTCCTCGCGGGCATATCTCGAGTGCCCGCTACGCTGGAAGTTCCTGTACGTCGACCGACTCACCGAGGCTCCCCGGGGCTATTTCTCGTTCGGACGGACCATCCACTCCGTTCTCGAGGCGATCATGCGACCGCTGGTCGTGCCCGGGGCTCGTCGATCCGGAGAGGCTGAGTCGCAACGCACGCTCGACGACTGGCATCCCTCCACGCCGGCGACGCCGGGGCCCGTGGAACTCTCGGAAGAGGAGCTCCTGGCGATCTACGATCGAGAGTGGCTCACCGAGGGCTACACCTCCCCCGAGGAGGAGGCCCGCTACCGAGCCCTCGGAGCCGAGATGCTTCGAGGGTTCTATGCGCAGATGCGCCGGGACCCGCCCCATCCGGTGGCGGTCGAGCAGCACCTCGAAGCGTCGTGGGACGGGATTCCGATCCATGGATACATCGATCGGATCGATCGGGCGCCGGGAGGCGGGCTCGCCGTCCTCGATTACAAGACCTCTCG
>JABEUK010000156.1 GCA_013044425.1 Thermoplasmata archaeon
GCGGCCACCAACGGCAGCAATTTCTGTCGGAGTTCCTCGACCTCCACACGGAGACGGTGAAGTTCCTACTATAAGAACTATTATTTCCTAACGAACCCTAAGTGGCTACGGGACCGTGTCCGGCCGGTGGTGGGGGGTCGCCCGCGCCCCTCGCGCCGTATCGGGCGGCCGGGCGCGCCGACGGTAGGGAAAAGTGCCGCCCGGTGCGACGGTGCCCATCGTCGTCGCCTGCAGAGGCCCACATCGGCCCCGGTGCGTGGGACCGTCGCGCTCGTCGGCCGCGCACGTTTCCCGAGCGCGTGGGACCTCGCAGCTCCGTTCCGATGGAAGCGGCGTTCAGGAAGAGCTCGACGCGGCCGACCTCAGGAAGGCGCGGTGAAGCCGCAGGTCCCGGGTGAGCTCCGGGTGGAAGGTGAACCCCCAGACCGAGCCCTGGCGCACTCCGACGACCTCCTCCTCCCTCCAGGCGATCGCCCGGGCCGCCGGCCCGACCGATAGGATCCGTGGCGCTCGGATGAACACGCCCGGAAACGGCGGCCCCTCGAGGGCCTGCACCCGCACCGGACCCTCGAACGACTCACGTTGTCGCCCGTAGTCGTTGCGTCGAACGCGGATGTCGAGCAACGCGAACGTAGGCGGGTCCCGGCCGCCCGGGCTCGGCTCCAGCGCGCGTGCGAGCACGATGAGTCCGGCGCACGTCGCGAGGACGGCCAGACCTCCTTCGATGCGTTCCCGCATCGGGACCCAGAGACCCGTCCTCGCGAGGAGATCGGCGATCGTGGTGGACTCCCCTCCGGGAAGGAAGAGCGCGTCGAGACCGACCAGGTCCTCCGGGCGTCGCACCCAAACGATGTGCTGCTCCGGAACGACCCGGCGCAAGGCGCGAAAGTGTTCGGGAACGTCCCCTTGCAGGGCGAGGACCCCGACGTTCATCGGGGACCCAATGCTCGCAGCTCCTCGATGACCTCTTTCGCCCGATCGAAGCGGATCGCGTGTTCCTGAACCAAGCGCGCGACGACGCGGTCGACCTCGTCGGGGCGCGCACCGGCGCTGGTCGCCAGATTGCGGGCGTGGAGCTCCATATGGCCCCGCTGGATCCCCTCGGTCGCGAGAGCGCGGAGCGCCGCGAAGTTCTGCGCGAGGCCGACTGCGGCGACGATCTCGGCGAGCTCCCGAGCGGTCTTCACACCGAGGAGCTTGACGTTCGCCTTCGCCGTCGGATGGACGGCCGTCGCGCCGCCGATGAGGCCGAGCGCCGTGGGGAGCTCGATGGAGCCGACCAGATTGCCGGCGGCGTCCTTCTCGTAGGTGGTCAGAGGCCGGACGACGGCGCCTTCCTCCGCGGACCATGCCGCGTAGGTATGTGCGCCGCTCTCGATCGCGCGGTAGTCGTTGCCGGTGGCGATGACCACGCTCGAGATACCGTTCATGATCCCCTTGTTGTGCGTCGCGCAGCGGTAGGGGTCCGCGACGGCGAGCGCGTACGCGTCCAGGATCGCCTCGACGACCTCCGGGCCGGTCGCTCGGTCCGTGGCGAGCAGGTCGACCCGGAAGGTCGCTCGGGCGCGGGCGAGCCGATGAACGGCGAGGTTGGAGATGATGCGGAGCACGCTGCGGCCCCCGGCGAGACGCGCGAGCTCGGGGGCAAGCGCTTCGCACATGGTGTTGACCGCGTTCATCCCGCCGGCATCGCGCGCGTCCACCAATAGGTGAACGATCAACATCGATCCTCGGGGGGTCTGCAGCAGGCGGACCTCGAGGTCGCGGGCGCCGCCGCCGAACTTCACGAGCACGGGATCCTTCGCGTTCGCGGCCTCCAGGAGGCGGTCGCGCTCATCGAGGATCCGCAACCGTGCGGCCGCCGGATCGGGGACGTCCAGGATCTGGACCTGCCCGATCATCACGGGAGCCGTCGCGCTCGCCCGAAACCCGCCCGTGGCCCGCGCAACTTTTGCCGCGTTCGATGCGGCGGCGACCACGCTCGGCTCTTCGATCGCCATCGGGATGAGGCGATCCTGACCGTTGATGCGGAAGTTGGTGGCGACCCCGAGGGGGAACGGGTACACCCCGATCACGTTCTCGATCATCCGGTCGATCGTCGCGGGGTCGATCCCGGGGGGGAACTCATACGAGCGAACCTCGGCCTCCGTCAGTCCGGCCCACTCGCGAACGAGCTCTCGGCGCTCTTCGATCGTGCGTCGATACAGGCCGGAGATTTCCGAGGATCGCTCGCTCATGGAGCGCGCTCCGAAGAGTCGGGCCACTCGGCCGTAGTGGCGGAAGGCTCGGGCTCGGGTTGGCGAGGGCCGCGAGCGACGACCACCTTCGCGGGTCGCAACAGGCCCCCGGGAAACCGGTATCCCTGTTGGACGATCTCGACGACCGTGCCTTCGGTCTGGTCTCCGATCGGAGGAGCTTCGGCGACGGCCTCGGCCTCATCGGCTCGGAACGGAGCGCCGATGCGGGTGACCGCTTCGACGCCTTCTCGCAGGATCAGGCGTTCCCACTCATGATTGAGAAGGTCGAGTCCTCGTCGAACGTCATCGGCGGAGTGGCCTGCCGCGAGCGCGGCGCCCGCACCCTGCACGGCCTCGTACAGCGGGATGAGGTCGAGCAGCACCGACGCGCGAGTCTGCCGCGCGATCGTCTCGCGTTCGCGCTCGGTCCGCCGACGATAGTTCTCGAAATCGGCGAGGAGGTACTTGTAGCGGTTCGCCCAATCTTCGTTCGCCTCCGACGCGACCGCCTTGGGGGCGGTCGTCGGTGGGGGGGCCTCCTCAACATCGGCCATCGAGGCGCTCACGAGCGGGGGCTATTTGGGCCTTTATCATGGCGAACTCGGCACCGGCAATTGTCGACCCCGACGCTCCCACGCACTCCCCGGGTGGCGGGGTTTGCCGGGCTTCTGGCGCACGCCCGACCTCGGGGGTCCGGAGGGTCGATTTTCCGCCGAGGACATACGCTTATAATGCGTGCCCGGCTCGGTAGAAATGACGGGCAGTTCCCGTCGCTTCCGCCATGCCTCCGGAGTCAGTTTCCACCCCTGCATACGACGCGAGTTCCATCCAAGTTCTGGAGGGGCTTTCCGCGGTCCGTCGGCGCCCGGGCATGTACATCGGCTCGACCGACACCCGCGGACTGCACCACCTGATCAACGAGGTCGTGGCCAACTCGATCGACGAAGTGCTGGCGGGCGCCTGCACCGAGATCTGGGTAACGTTGCACAAGGATGGGACGTGCACCGTGCGGGACAACGGACGCGGTATCCCGGTCGAGATCCATCCCAAGTACAAGCGGCCCGCCCTCGAGATCGTGATGACGGTCCTGCACGCCGGTTCGAAGTTCGATCGGGCCGCCTACAAGGTCTCCGGAGGACTGCACGGTGTCGGCCTGCACGTCGTCAACGCGCTGAGCGAGTGGTTCGAGGTCCGGGTCCGACGGGACGGGAAGGAGTACTTCCAACGGTACGAGCGCGGTGCACCGGTCGCTCCCCTCGAGATCATTGGGAAGGCGGACGGAACCGGCACCGAGCAGCGGTTCAAGCCGGATTCGGAGATCTTTGAGACGCTCATCTTCGACCGCGACGTGGTCGAGCGACGGCTCAAGGAGCTGTCGTTCCTGAACCCGTCCGTCACGATTTATTTCGCCGACGAGCGGGACGCCGTCCAGGTCACGTTCCATCACGCGGGGGGACTGGTCGAGTTCGTCGAGGACCTCAACACGGCGACCAATCCCCTGTTCAAGCCCCCGATCTACCTGCACGCGAAGCGCGATACGACGGAGATCGAGGTCGCGCTCCAGTACAATGACGGGTACAACGAGACGACGCTGGCCTTCGTCAACGACATCAATACGGTGGACGGCGGGACCCACGTCATCGGGCTGCGTGCCGCGCTCACCCGCACCCTCAACGAGCACGCGCGCGCCCGCGGGTTCATCAAGGGCGACAAGGAGAGCCTCTCCGGCGAAGACGTCCGAGAAGGGCTGGCCTGCGTCCTTTCGATCAAGGTGCTCGAGCCCCAGTTCGAGGGCCAGACCAAGGCCCGGCTTGGAAACTCCGAGGTCAAGGGCCAGGTCGAGAGCGCGGTCAACGACAAGCTCGCCGAGTACCTCGAAGAGCACCCCGCGGTAGGGCAGGCGCTGATCTCCAAAGCCGTACAGGCCTCCCAGGCGCGCGAGGCGGCCCGCAAAGCGCGGGAATTGACACGCCGCAAGGGGCTCCTCGAGGGTGGCGGGCTACCGGGAAAGCTCGCCGATTGCCACTCCCGCGACCCGACCGAGTGCGAGCTGTTCCTGGTGGAGGGCGACAGCGCCGGGGGGACGGCAAAGCAAGGCCGGGACCGGGAGTTCCAAGCCATCCTCCCCCTGCGCGGCAAGATCCTGAACGTCGAGAAGGCCCGGCTCGATAAGATGCTCCAGAACGACGCGATCCGCTCCCTGATCACGGCCATCGGGATCGGCATCGGGGACGAAGAGGACCTCTCCAAGCTGCGGTACCATAAGATCATCCTGATGACGGATGCCGATGTGGACGGATCGCACATCCGCACGCTGCTCCTGACTCTGTTCTACCGCAAGATGCCCGACTTGATCAACGAAGGACACGTTTACATCGCCCAAGCGCCGCTCTACCGACTCCAAAAGGGCTCGAAGGTCGCTTGGGCCTACTCCGACGAGGAGCGCGACCGCGAAGCGAAATCGATGGGGGGCCCGAAGGGCGTCGCGATCCAGCGGTACAAAGGGCTCGGCGAGATGAACGCAGACCAGCTGCGCGAGACGACGATGCAGCGCGGTGCGCGTTCGCTCCTGCGCGTCACGATCGAGGATGCGCAGAAGGCGAACGATCTATGCAAGGTCCTGATGGGGGAAGAGGTCGAACCCCGACGCCTGTACATCCAGGAACACGCGGTCGAGGTCACGAACCTCGACATCTAGCAGGAGGTGCTGGCGGATGGCCCCGGTGACGACGGTCGCGGAGGCTCTTCGCGCGATCCACCCCGGTGGGCCGGCGGTGCCGCGAAACGTCGTCACACGGCGCCCGAATGGGATCGTGATCGCGCTCGGGATTTTCGGGCCGCGCGGGGCGCTCCAGTGGCAGGGACTGTGGCTCGCCGGGGGCGAAGTGCTGCCGCTCGGCGAAACCCCTCCGCGGAGCGTGCGCTCGACCGCTTCACAGCTCTCTGGATCGACGGCGCTCCTGGTCGATCTTGTCGAGTACGCCTGGGCGAACTACACCGAGCACCTCGTGGGGCTGGACGAGCGGATCGCTTCGTGGCCCACCTCCGCGACGTCGATCCCGATCGCGGCGATCGAGTCGACCTCCCGCGAGGTGGCGGAAGCGCGGCGCCGGGTGATCCGACTCGTCTCGCTCGTCAGCCAGCTTGGGGAATCGCTCGGCTCCGCGTTCCCCGAGATCGGCCCGATCCTCCCGGAGATCCGTAGCGAAGCGACGCGGCAGGAAGCGCTGTGCACGGAGATCCAGAGCGTCCTCCGGGACGTCATCTTACTGCGGGCCAGCCAGGACGGGAACCGGATCTCCGAATCGGCCGTGGAGCTCGGAAGGATATCCAACCAGATCAGCGCGCTCGCCAACACTTCCAACATCCGCATGCTCGGGATCGCCTACCTCGCTCTCGTGATCGCGCTGATCGGGGCTGTCGTGCTCATCCCGAACACGACCGCAACGATCCTCGGGATGCCGAGCGCGAGCTGGGTCTCGGGGTTCTGGGTCGTCGTGATCCTTGCCGCCACGTCTGTCGTGCCGATCGTGATCGTCTTCACTCGGCCGTGGGTCCTGAGCTTGATGCGGGGGCTGGGCGGCTTCGAGCGTACCAGCCGGGAGGGCATGCAGGACCTTCGCGAAGTCTCGCTCGATTCCGCCGCGAGCACGGCCCCTTCCGAACCCCTTTTACCC
>JABEUK010000157.1 GCA_013044425.1 Thermoplasmata archaeon
GTCATAGCCGGCCGCTTCAGAGCGTCTTTGGTGAGGTCAGGGTGGGGCGACTGGCGTACCGGCGGCGGGGTGAGGAGAACCTGTATGTCGCCGACGGCGTGCTGAATCTGCCCGAGGAGAAGCACTCGCACGGTGTCAGGCGGCTGGTCGCGCTCGAGGTCCCGCGCGGATCGTCGGCGGCGGCGAGGACCCGGGCCCGCCCGATCTCGCGGGAGACCTCGAACGCTCGGTCCTCCAGGAGCCCCCGGATCGAGACGGCCATCTCCTCCGCGAGCGCTTCGGCTCCCGGGAGGAAGGGGTACTCCCCGTAGAGCGCCGATTCCGCTAGAGGCGGGGGATCACGAACTGCCATGCGAGCAGGATGAGCACGACGAAGGTCGAGATAATGGCCGCCGTCCCGCCGAACCGTTCGGCTCGCTCCGGGGTCCAGGCCTTCTTCGCCCTCGAGGCGAAGGCCGCCATGAAATCTCGGGCGAGGAGCCCGCCGTCGAGCGGGATCAGCGGAAGAGCGTTCGAGGCCCCGAGGAGGAGGCTCATCCACGCGATCCAGTACAGGATGTTCAGCCCAATCCAGAACGAGCCGGGCCCGAAGGCCGCCAGCGGCCCCGTCACATGGAAGAAGCTCTGGGTCGAGCCACCGACCGGTTCGAGCCCGGCGATCGGGAGCACGAGCCAGTTGATCGTGCCCTGGTACGCTCCATACGGGGTGCTCGGTGGCCAGACGAGCGTGCCTTGGAGCTCCGCCGGGGTGAGGAAGGAGATGTACACGCCGAGGAACGCCGTCTTCGCGTCGGACGATTGATTGGTAAAGGCCGATAACGGTGCGAGCGTGACGTTGGTCGACACCGTCGTTCCGAGGCCGCTCGAGTAGTACTGTAATGGAACCGTCTGACCGGGGTGCGCGTGGCTGAGCGCGGAGGACAGCTGTGCGTTCGTCGTGACCGTCGTGCCGTTCAACTCGGTGATGATGTCGCCGGCGGAGAGGCTCGCATTCTGGGCCGGCGAGTTCGGGAAGATCTGAACGACTCCGACCCCGTTCGCATTCGGCACGACCGAGCCCGCGACGATCGCCGATACCAGCAGGAAGAGCACCCCGGCGAGAATGAAATTCGCGAGGACCCCGGCCGCGGCGACCCGATCCCGGCGGATGCGCGGAGCGGCGACCATCTCCGCCTCCTCCGGCTCGACGAACGCCCCGATCGGGATGACGCACCAGAGAATGCCGAGGCTCTTGACCGTGATCTTCTGAGAACGGGCCACGAACCCGTGGAACAGCTCGTGGAGCACGACGGCGATGATCAACGCGACGATCCCATAGCCGAGCGGGATGATCGGGTTGATCCCGGGGATCCCGAGCGCTTCTTGGACGCTCGGCGCCTGCGCGGCCGTCTCGTGGAACGCCAAGACCGCGTCGATGAGGAGCAGGATCACCATGCCCACCATCGCGATCGCGGCCAGGATCACGCCGATCGTGCTCGCGGCGGTCCAGAACCGGCGGGGCCGAGCGACCCAGTCGATGAAGTCGCGGCCGCGCCGGGTCTTGATCATCAGCGCGGGCCCGAAGAGCGCGATCGTCCGGTCCTTGCCGATCCAACCGGCCCGGTACAGGCCGTAGACGATGAGCCCGTAGGCGAGGACGACGAGGAGCGCGATCTCGTAGCCGTTGAAGGAGAACGACGTCACGAGCGCTCCGAGGCCATCGGAGCCGGCCCGCGTTTATGAGCTCTCGCGAGGACGCGGGGAGAGCTCGCCCCGTTCATCCCTTCACGACCCCGAGCGGGACGAGCCGGGCGACGCGCCGGGTAAGGCCGGCGCCCTCCGCGACCCGGACGACGTTCTCGACGTCCTTGTACGCCCCGGGGGCCTCCTCGGTCACGCCCTCGTGGGTCGCGGCTCGGACCTGGATGCCCTTCGCGCGCAGCGCACGCGTCACCTCTTCGTAGCGGAAGGTCCGGTTCGCGGCGTGTCGACTGAGACGCCGGCCCGCACCGTGGCAGGACGAGCCGAACGAACGGTCCATCGACGTCGCGAGGCCGGCGAGGACGTAGCTCGCGGTGCCCATGTCCCCCGGAATGAGCACCGGCTGGCCGAACGGGCGATAGGCGCTCGGCACTTCCTCGCGTCCAGCGGGGAAGGCGCGGGTGGCTCCCTTCCGGTGAACGAGCACGCGCTTCGGTCCGTCGTCCAAGCGGTGGGTTTCGGTCTTGGCGATGTTGTGCGCGATATCGTAGACGACCGCGAGGTCCATGTCTTCGGCGGGGCGAGCGAACGTTTCGGAGAAGGCGCGGCGCACGCTGTGGGTGATCGCTTGGCGGTTCGCCCACGCGAAGTTCGCCCCCGCGGCCATGGCACGGAGGTAGCTCTGGCCGTCGTCCGAGGTGATCGGGGCGCACGAGAGCTGCCGGTCGACGAGCTGCGTGCCCTCGCGAACGAGGCGCTCGTCCATGCGTTGGATGAACTCCGTTGCGATCTGGTGCCCGAGTCCCCGAGAGCCCGTGTGCAGCATGACCGTGACCTGCCCCGGCTCCAAGCCGAGCGCGAGCGCGCACTCCGGGTAGAACAGCTCGTCGACACTTTGGACCTCGAGGAAGTGATTCCCGGACCCGAGGGTCCCGAGCTGCTTCGAGCCGCGCTTGCGGGCATTGTCGCTGACCTCGGCGGGGTCGGCGCCCGTCATGCGGCCCTCCTCCTCCTGGAATTCGAGGTCCTCGGTCCGGCCGAGCCCGTGCTCGACCGCCCAGCGGGCTCCGCCCGCCAGCACCTCGTCGACCTCGCTCGGGTTGAGCGGCCGGCCGCCCTTCGAACCGACTCCGGACGGGACCGCCCGGTACAGGCGGTCCATGAGATCGCCGAGGCGGGGGCGGACCTCCTCCGTAGTGAGCGAGGTGCGAAGCAGACGAACTCCGCAATTGATGTCGTAGCCGATCCCACCCGGAGAGACGATCCCCTCGTCGAGATCGAAGGCGGCGACCCCGCCCACCGGGAAGCCGTAGCCGAAGTGGATGTCCGGCATCGCGAGCGCGTTACGCTGGATGCCGGGAAGCGTTGCGACGTTCGCGAGCTGCATCAGGGACGGGTCCCCTTCGACCCCCGAGAGCAGGGCCTCGTTCGAGAAGAGCACCCCGGGGACGCGCATCCCCGGGACCTCGTCCACCGGGATCTCGTAGGTAAACTCGTCGCGGGCGATCAGCCGAGGAACCTTCGCCACGGCGCGGCGCGAGCGATGGCGGCTATTTAGGCCATCGAGGCCGCCGCCGAAGGGACAAAGACGGAAGTACGCCGGTGGCCCTGGCGTTCCGGAGCGCTCCGATGCACCTGCGCGCCGTGCTGACCATTGTCAACTTCGCGGTCGTCGCGGTCGCGCTCGCGATCTTCTTCCTCGTGCCCTCGCTCGCGACGATCGCGGTGTACGCGGTCCTGATCTGGATGTTCTCCAGCCTCGTGATCTTTTACACGCCTTTCGGCAACCGTCACATCCGCCCGGTCGGCCCCACGCTCGGGCCGGCGGCGGGATCGCCCCAGTACGCCTCCTCCTCGGGTGCTGCGCTCCCGTCCTCGGGGATCGGGTTCTGCATCTACTGCGGAACCCATCTCAGTACGGGGACGACCGTCTGCCCCGCGTGCGGCCGGGTGGTGCGACTTGCGTAGAGGAAAGGTCGTCCGATGACGCGGTTGACCATCGGCCGCCTCCCGTACTGGGCGATGGCGGTCCTTCTTGCCGCGCTCACGTTCGGCGTCATCTATCTGGGATTCCGCATCGGACTTGGACTGTACTCCTTCGCGCTCCTTCTGCTCCCGATCGGCCTCGCGGTGTGGTACATGGCCGAGTACTCGACCACGGCGGCCGTCGCGCCGCCTCCGACGGTCGACCCGGCCCCTTCCATGGCCCCCCCGGAGACGTTCGACGACCCGGTGATCGAGGCGGACCTGTTCGACTCCCTCGCCGAGACCGAGCCGCGACCGGAGGCGGGAGGGCCGGACCCGCCCGCCCCCTAGTCGGGGACCACGAAGAGCATCGGCTCACGCGCGCGGACGCTGGAGCCGGGCCGAACCTGGAGTCGCTCCACTCGGCCCGCGGCCGGGCTCGAGATCTCGTTGCGCATCTTCATCGCCTCGAGGATGAGGAGGATCTGGCCCTTGGCGACGTGGTCGCCGTTCTGTACCCGGACCTCGATCGTCTTCCCGGGCATCGGTGGCAGAATGGGAACCCCGGGTCCCTGCGCCGCGGTGGGAGGAGCGGGCGACGGTGGAGGAGGAGCCGCGGCCCGGGTGGCCGGACGAGGGTCGACGGTCTCGACGCTCGAGAGCGCCCACCGTTCTCCGTTCACGTCGACCGGCCCCGGGGGGATCGGCATGCCTTCCGGCCACTGCTCGACGACGACCCTCTCGCCGGCGATCTCGAGCTCGACCTTCATCGGCGTCGAGGCCACGACGACGAACGGGTGGCGTGCGCCTCCGAGCTCGACCGTAGCGCCGGCGAGATCGACGTCGATCTCCTCGACCTTACCGTCGCGTGCGACGCGTACTCGCATCGATCCACCTCCGCTGGGAATGGAGCCGGCTGCGCCCTTCGTGCGCCCAGGCGCTCATCCCACCGGCCTCCTCTCGGACGAGCGAGGAGGGAGGCGCGGGAAGGCTCGCGGGGCGGGCGCGGAGCGCCCCGACGATCCCGAGTGCGGCGCTCGTGAGCGCCTCGTCGGTCAGAGCGCGATCGCGGCGGGCGCGGTAGGCCTTGTACACGGCCGGGAAGACGGCATACGAGATCGCTTCCGCATCGTCCGCGGCCGGGACGAGCGCACGCACCTCCTCGAGGGCTCGAGCGAACTCGGGAGCGAGCAGGTCCGCGGGCCGGCCCTGGATCGGGGCCGCGTCGGCGAGGACCTTGCGGCGTAGGTCGGCGTCGATGGGTCCCGGAGGCGCGCCGTAGAGCCCACGGACGTAATCGCGGACCTCGCGGGTGATCGTTTGGTAGCGCGCTCCGGCGAGAACGTTGAACACCGCTTGGATCCCAACGATCTGGCTGGTCGGGGTCACGAGCGGAGGATAGCCCAGATCCTGTCGGACCCGGGGGATCTCGGCGAACACCTCGGGCAGTCGGGCGAGCGCGTCCTGCTCCTGGAGCTGGGAGAGGAGATTCGAGAGCATCCCGCCCGGGACCTGGTGGAGCAGGACCTCCCCGTCGGTCTGCAGGCTCCTCAGGTTCAGCAGCGGCCGGTAGTGATCGAGGACGGTGCGGAAGTACTCGGAGAGATCGGCGAGGGCGGAGAGGTCGAGCTTGGGATCGAGCGGCGTGCCCCGCATCGCTCCGACGAGCGCCTCGGTCGGGGGTTGCGAGGCTCCGCCGGAGAACGGCCCCAGCGCGGTGTCGACCGCGGCCGCGCCCGCCTCGGCCGCCGCGAGGCACGTCAGGGCCGACATTCCGCTCGAGGAGTGCGTGTGGACCACGACCGGCAGACCCACCTCGCGGACGAGCGCCCGGACGAGCGCCGCCGCGTCGCCCGGCGGCATGAATCCGGCCATGTCCTTGATGCAGAGCTCCTCCGCCCCGAGGGCGGCGAGCTCCCGGCCGAGCTGGACGAACGACGGGAGCGTGTGGACGGGGGACTGCGTGTAGCAGATCGTTCCCTGCGCCCGGCCCCCGGCCTTGCGTACCGCGTCGATCGCCACTCCCATGTTGCGCGGGTCGTTCAACGCGTCGAAGACGCGGAAGATGTCGATCCCCCGCCGGGCGGATTCGGCGACGAACTTGCGAACGAGGTCGTCGGGGTAGTGGCGATAGCCGACGAGGTTCTGGCCGCGCAGGAGCATCTGCAACGGCGTGTTCGGCATGGCCCGCTTCAGGCTCTGCAGTCGCTCCCACGGGTCCTCGTGCAGGAAGCGCAGGCAGACGTCGAACGTCGCGCCGCCCCAGACCTCGAGGGAGCGGTATCCGATCGCATCGAGCCGCTCGGCCGCCGGGAGCATGTCGCGGGTGCGCATCCGGGTCGCGATCAGCGACTGGTGCCCATCGCGGAGCACGGTCTCGGTGATGCCGACCATCGGACGAATCCTCCCGCGGGCGGCTACAGCGGCCCGTTCCCGTGCTTCTTCGGTGGTCGGTCTTCGCGCTTGGAGGCGAGGAACTTGAGCCCGGCGACGAGCCGTGTCCGCGTCTCGGCCGGATCGATCACGTCGTCGATGTACCCCCGATCCGCGGCGAGATACGGGTTGAGGAACTCTTCCCGATATTCCCCCACCTTCTCCGCGCGTAGCTTCTCGCGCGCGTCGGCGGGAGCGGCGTCGATCTGGCGTCGGAACAGGATGTTGACGGCGCCGTCGGCGCCCATGACCGCGATCTCGGCGGTGGGCCACGCGAGGTTCAGGTCACCGCCGAGATGCTTGGAACACATGACATCGTACGCCCCGCCGTAGGCCTTGCGCAGGATGACGGTCATCATCGGGACGGTCGCCTCGGCGAACGCGTAGAGCAGCTTCGCACCATGACGGATGATCCCGCCGAACTCCTGAGCCGTCCCGGGCAGGAAGCCGGGTACGTCCACGAGCGTTGCGAGCGGGAGGTTGAACGCATCGCAAAACCGCACGAATCGGGCGGCCTTGATCGACGCGTGGATATCGAGCGTCCCGGCGAGCTGGGCGGGGTTGTTGGCCACGAGACCGATCGAGCGCCCCGCGAGCCGGCCGAAGCCGACGACGATGTTCGTCGCCCATTCGGGCTGGATCTCGAGGAAGGACCCCGGATCGATGAGCCGGTCGACGACCGCGTGGACATCGTAGGGGGCATTGGAATCCGCGGGCACGATCCCGGCGAGCTCGCGGGCGGCGGTGGCGGGGGGATCGACCGAGGAAACGGCCGGCGGTTCCTCCAGGTTGTTCAGGGGCAGATAGGACAAGAGTCGCCGGGTCAGTCCGATCGCTTCCCGGTCGTTCGCCGCGGTCAGGTGGGAGACCCCGCTGACGCGGGCGTGGGTTTCCGCACCTCCGAGCTCCTCCGCGGAGACCTCCTCGCCCGTCACGGCGCGGATAACGTCCGGACCGGTGATGAACATCTGCCCCATTCCCCGGGCCATGACGACGAAATCGGTGATCGCGGGGGAATAGACCGCTCCGCCCGCGCACGGGCCCACGATCACCGAGATCTGGGGGACCACACCGGACAGTAGGACATTCCGGAGGAACACCTCTCCGTACCCGGCGAGGCTCATCACGCCCTCTTGGATGCGCGCGCCGCCCGAGTCGTCGAGCCCGATGATCGGTACTCCGGCCCTCCGGGCGGTCTCCATGATCTTGACGATCTTCATCGCGTGCGCCTCGCCCAGCGCGCCGCCGAACACCGTCGCGTCCTGGGAGAATGCGCAGGCCGGTCGACCGTCGATCTCTCCCCAGCCCGTCACCACTCCATCGCCGGGGACCATCCGCTCGTCCATCCCAAAGCCTTGCACCCGGTGCGTCACGAACGGGTCGATCTCGGTGAACGTCCCCGGGTCGAAGAGCAACTCCAGTCGCTCGCGCGCGGTGAGCTTGCCCAACGCTCGATGTTTCGCCAGCCGCTCCGGTCCGCCCCCTTCCTGGGCTTCCCGCTTGAGGGCGTTCCACCGTTCGTACGGTCCGGTCATGGTTCTTCCACCCGAAGGTCTCCGGCCCTTATCGCGAACTGGGCCGAGCCCTGGGAGACAAAGAGCTCTCCGTCCTCTCCGATCCCCTGGATGATGCCCGTGGGCACCCCATCGACCCACGCCCGGCGTCCGACCCCGTAGAGGATGGCGCGGCACCGGGCGAGAGCCGCCTGCGCGCCGGCTTCCGTATCGAGCTCGCGGATCGAACGCAGAGCGGCATCCACCACCGCCTCCTCGACCTCCTCCAGGGGAGGGGGCGGGTCCATGAAGTCCCCAAGGGAGACGGTCGCCCCCCGAAGGGGCGCCGACAGCTGCTCGCGATCGAGCGAAACGTTCACGCCGATCCCGGCCACCTCGGCCCGTCCGAGGGTCGGGGAGGGGACCTCATCGATGAGGATCCCGGAGAGCTTGCGCGGAGCGCCTCCCGGTGTCGGGACGAGAAGGTCGTTCGGCCATTTCAGGGACGCGCGCACGCCGAATCGGCCGGAGATCGCCCCCCGCAGACCGGCTCCAACCGCGAGCGAGACCAACGACCGGTGAACCTCCGGGGCGCGGGCGATGAGCGAGAGGTAGAGCCCGCCAGGGGGCGACTCCCATGTGTGGTCGATACGTCCGCGTCCTGCGCTCTGCGTCCGGGCCACGACGCACGTGCCCTCGTGAGCCCCGGCTCGCGCGAGCTCGATCGCGCGATCCTGGGTCGACGGGATCGTGGCGTACTGCTCGCGAGGACCCAACGATGCCCTCCCGGTCGCATGAGAAAATGCGTGGGCCATAATGGTTGGGGTACCCAAGGAATGGACCGTGGGGGAGGGGGCGGTAGTCCGGCCGCCCGTCCGACGCCCCGGGCCCCTCTCCTCTCTCGACCGCTCCCGGCCCAGACCGTCCGTTACGGTCATCCCTCTTCGAGCTTCGGGTCCGATCGATCCATGAGCCAGCTACTGTCCGCGCTACGGGAGATCGCACCGGGCATCGAGAAGGAGCTCCGGGGGCGGCTCGCCAGCTTCGCGGGGATGTTCATCGTGGGCTATCTGCCTCAAACCTGGTCATTCGTCACGGACGCCGGCTCCGCCGCGCTCACCGTGGACAAGAGGGGGAGCGTGGCGGTCGAAGCTGGAACTCCGCCGAACCCGGATGTCACCGTCCAGTGGGGGCACGACGCCCTCGTCGCGGCCTTGCTGCGCCAAAAGCGAGCCCCGGTGGCCGGCGATCCCCCGCTGCGCGTCACGCCCCACACGTCGAAGGGGAAGACCGCCTACGACTTCCTGCGGAGCCGGTTCGGCCTGTAGCCCGATCCGTCGGAGCCGGCCGACGGGACCCGGGGTCTTAGTCGAGATCCCGCAGTCGTTGGACCATCTTGACCACGGCCCGGACGGCGTTCGCCGCGTTCTCGATCCGTTCTTGCGCTTGCAGCCGCGTTTCGCCGGGGCCCGTGATCCCGAGCCCGAGCGGCTTGCCGTAGTCGACCGACAGATCGGCGAGCTTGCGCGCGGCTTGGTTCATGACCACCTCGTCGTGCTGGGTCTCCCCTTCGATGACCGCTCCGAGCGCAACCACCGCGTCGACGTCCTTCCGGGCGAAGAGCGCCTTGACCGCGAGCGGGATGTCGTAGACCCCAGGGGTCCGCACGACCGGCCCGAGCGTCGCGCCCAGGAAGCGGATCTCCTCCTTGGCCCGTTCGACCATCGACGACGTCACGTCGAAGTTGTACTCGCTGGCGACCACTGCTATGCAGACTCCCGCTCCGGCTCCTGTGTTCTTTGCCATGGTTGTTTTCTCCGTTCCTTGGTTGGATGATCGTGCGTCAACGACCACCGATTGAAATCGGTGGCTTGTAACTGAGGTCGGAAACAGGTCCCCACGTCTCTTCACTCCCCGCTACGA
>JABEUK010000015.1 GCA_013044425.1 Thermoplasmata archaeon
CTCGGGATCGGAAGTTCTGCGGAAATTGTGGTAAGCCGCTCTCCTCCAAGCGCGTGTGCCCCGGCTGCGGGAAGGACGCCGAGCCGGGGGTGAAGTTCTGCGGCAGCTGCGGGGCCTCTCTCGCGTAGACGGCACCGGAGAGGCCTCCGGGCGGTATGGGCGGCCGCAGGAAATGCTACGATGCCCTCGGCGCCTCTCCGACGCGACCATCCGCGATGGCACGATCTTCTAGGACGCCGCATGGCGGTGGGCGGTACCGCACCTCCGAACCAACGATCACCAATCCGAGCGGGGAGGCCGGGACACCGCCCGGTGGTCGCTCCTCTCAGGCGTCCGCATTCAGCTGAGCCGGCCCGGATTGCCACGGTCCTGCACGGTCGCAGGGTCGCCGGCACGGGTCCACGACCTGGGCGTGGGTGCGAACCGGGAATCCGCCCGGGAGCTCTCCAGTGGCTGGAACGACATTGTCTCACGAGATTCCTCACCGGGCTGTCGGAGCTCAACTGGCCGCGGGCGCTTGGGCCATCGGGCGTTGGGTAGGATTCTCGATAGGCGCGTCCGCTCCCTCCCTCTTTCGAAGGTCCTCGCCCCTCTAGCTGGACGCCACGACCGCGATGCGCCTCAGGGAATCTGGGCGGGGTTCATCCGGCTGACGCCACCGCCGCCGCGGAGCCCATCGAGCCTCGTGACCTCGTCCCGGGTGAGCGAGAAATCGAAGATCTGGGCGTTCTCCGCGATCCGCTCTCGGTGCACCGACTTCGGGAGGACGATGAACCCGTGTTCGATCCCCCAACGAAGCAGGATCTGCGCCGGAGTGCGCCCATGCGCTCGAGCAATGGTGGACACCGTAGCATCCTCGAATCGAAGTCCGCGTGTCAACGGGGCCCAGGCCTCCAGCCGGATCCCTCGGCGCTCGCAATAGTCGGCGAGATCTGGGTCGTAGACGAATGGGTGGAACTCGACCTGGTTCACCGCCGGCACCGTCTTCGAGCTCGCCGCGAGCTCCTCGAGATGCCGAACGGTGTAATTGCTCACCCCGATGGCTCGGCAGACCCCTTCTCGTTGGAGCTCCTCCAGCCCTTTCCAGGAATCGATGCGATCCTGGGGGGAGTTCGCCCGAGGCGAGTGGATGAGATAGAGGTCGATGTAAGAGAGTCCCAGCCGATCTAAGCTCGCGCGGGCGGCCCTCTGGGAGCGCTCGAATCCCTGCTCCGTGTGCCAGAGCTTGGTCGTGACGAAGACTTCCTCGCGGGGAATATGGCTCGCTCGGACCGCCTGTCCGACGTCCGCCTCGTTTTCGTAGAGCGTCGCCGTGTCGATATGGCGGTAGCCGAGTTCGAGGGCCCAGGAGACGGCCTGCTGAGTCACGGGACCCGGCGGAGACTGGTAGACACCGAGGCCCAGCATCGGGATCTCGGTTCCTTGGTTCAGACGCACTCGGGGGTCTCTGAGGGGCGCGGGGGCAGCGGACACGCCCGGGTCAATCCCCATCGGTGCTTATCCTGCGTCGCCGGCCGCGCTAACGGGCGCTGCCCGTGCTCCCCCGGGGGGTCGGGGGCTCACCGGGCCGAACCGGGCCTGAACTCTGGGAAGCATTCCGGTAGGCGCTCGCGTAGCCGATCGACAGGAGACCGTAGGTCACGAAGAGCGGAGCGATCGCGAAGATGAACGGAGCGATCGCCATGAACATCGCGGGCCAGTCCGTGAAGAAGTCGATGAAGAGGCCGACCATCACCTGGCCGAGAGCGAGTCCGGAGATCAGCGCGACCCCGAGCGACCACGCGAACGCGGCCCAGCCCAGCAGGTGCCCGGTCGAGCCCTGGAGCGGATCGACCATCGCCCTCAGTCGGTAGAAAAATGCACCGATGGCGAAGACGAGCGCTCCGCCAATGATCCACGCGAGGAGGGCTGGCGTGTCGCCACCCCCGACGGTGCCGAGCCCGAAGTTGAGGAGGGCGGTCGCGACTATTCCTCCCCCGAGGATCATTATCGTCGGCCCGGAGATCCCTCGGCGGGCCGGAGGAACCGGCCGCGGATGAAGCCCGTTCCATTCGTGAAGGCCGCGCCAGAGGAAATAGAATCCGACCAGGGTTACCACGATACCGAGGTAGTACCCGAGCGGGTTCGTCCGGACCGAGCCCACGCTGGTGAGAATCTGATAGATCTCCGTCAGCGCCTCCATGAGGAATCCTACGACAAGTGCGCCAATCGCATGGCGCTCGGACATGATCCGCGGCACGAACCACCGTCGCCACGCGGGCGGGGGCGCTGAGAGCGAGCGCGGTGGCGAGGAGGTGGTAGGACTCATCGGTGATGCCCCGGAGCGACCGGGAGCAGAAGGCGGTACCCTAGGACGCACGTTTCGGGGAAGGCACGCCTCCGGCTTCGGGTGCCGTCCTGGCGATCTTCCGAATCTTGGACGGTAGCGGCCCGGACCGGGGTGCGAAGAGCCGCCGGCGGGATGCACGGGAGCGAGCGCCACCTATAGCTCGTCGGCTCCGGGGAGTCCGGCTCGGACCGTTCGGTCCAGGAGTCTCCTCGGTCAGGCTCGGGGACCCAAGGTCGACGATTCCAGCGATGGGGGCGAGGATCCACGACGAGCTCCAGAGCGGCCGAGCTCTGCCCTTCGAACCCCGCACGACCTCCGGGGACGGCGCCGTCCACGAGGTACCCGTCAGGCGTACCGGAACTTCGTCAGGGTCGTCTGGGAGACCGGGACGCGCTGGGCGAGCGAACCCAAGAGATCGTGGATCGTGTCGCGGGTCCACACACCGTTCAGGTCGAGCGAGATGGTATGGCGGCGCTGGGCCCGGCGCACGACCACGTCGATCCGATGGCCTTGCCCGTCGGAGAGACGTGCGGCGAAGGATCGCGCCTTGAGCAGAGGGGATGCGCCCTCGCCCTCGAGTACGGCGAGGAGATGCCCCACCGGCTCGTTCGAGCCGCGGCGTCCCTGCGCGGTAGGCAGCGGAAGCCAGCCGCCCGGAGAGACCTCCCAGTGATCGACCTGCCGAAACCGCCGAGCGGATAGTGCATGAAGAGTTCCGGCCGCCAGGAGCATCAGATCGGGCACCTGCGCGATCTGGGCCTGGGACATGGCCCGCTCCACCTCCTGGAGATGAGGGGCATCTCCCCGGAGGGCGGCGCCGGTGGAGACGTCGATCTCGAAGTGCGCGTGACTGTACGGCCGATTCTTCGAGCGTCGGCTCTCCCGCGGTCCCGATACCGGCTCGTTGAGGATCGAGATGGGTCCGATGAGGTCGGGTGCGGAAAGTGCGAGGGGTTTGGATGCGGGCACCGCAGCGACAGTCGGTCGACCCGCCAATAACCTTTGCTAGGAGTGACCGGTTCGAGGGTGAGAGCGGTGCTCTCCCCGCGCAAGTGGACCCGGAGCCGAGTTCGACGGGGCGTGGGCCCGCAACCGGCGCACCGCTTCGACCTCCGTGAGGCCTTCGACTTCCAACGCCTTCGCTCGCGAGCTTCCGGCCCGCACCCAGCGTACCGTAGACCGGGGAACGCCGAGCCACTCCGCGATTAGGATCGCGACCGAACGGTTGGCCTCTCCACGCGTCGGAGCGGCCCGACAGCTCACGACCCAGCAGTCGCGCCAAGGGTCCCAGGCCAGCGCATCGGCCGCGGCCGCGGGCTTCACCCACAAGGAGATTCGCGCCATGGTCCTCCTGGAATCGAGGTCCAACAGAGTCAGAGAGGGCTCGGCGCTTCGAGCGGCTCGATCGGCTGGGCCGGGGCGCTCTCGGCATGGGGGAGCGTGTCGGACTTTCGAGGCAAGCGGCCCCTCAGGGAGAGTACGAACACGAGCGCGACGACCAGCAGCGCGAGCATGACCGCGAAAGTCTGGTCGTACGAGCTGATCAGGGAGTCGGGAAGCGTGGGATCGAGCATCGAGAATCGGGTCTCCTGGAAGGAGGTCAATACCGACAGTCCGATCGCGCCTCCGAGCGTTTGGAGGAACTGGATCAGACCTCCGGCCTCTCCGACATCGGCACGCGCCACCTCGTTCTGCGCCGCGAGCAGAAACACGGGGAAGGTCAACCCGATCCCGAAGCCGAGCGGGATCAACGGGAGGATGATGCCTCCCACCGGGATGAACCCGAGGTAGAAGCTCCACAGGGGGGTGGTGACCGTCAGGGTCGTAAGGCCCGCCATTCCGATGAGGGCGATCACGACCCCGACCAGCGCGACGGTTCGGTAGGACATTCGGGTCAGCAGCTGGCCACCCAGCGCCGCTCCGACTACCAGGGGGATCACGAGGAAGTACAGGATGTCGCGTACCACGTCGGCGGGATTGCTCGCGGTGGGATCCAGCGCGCCGGCGACCACCAAGGACAGGAAGGTTGCGACGGGGTAGAACACCATCCCGATGAAGAACGTCGCGCCGCTACCGGCGGCCAGGACCCGGTGGGCGAAGAGACGAACCGGAACGAGCGGGTTCTCCGCCCGGTACTCCTGGATCACGAAGGCGATCACGAGGACAGCGCACGCAGAGAGCAGACCGATCACGCGGAGGTCGGTCCACGACCAGCCCGCACCAGAGATCTGGTAGAGCGGGAACATGAGCGTCGCCACCCACCCCGATAGGAGGATCGCGCCGACGAGATCGAAACGGCGTGTGCGTTCCGGAATGAGCGGCCCCAGCGTCGTGGCGATGAGCACGAACCCCAGCAGACCGATCGGGATGTTGACGTAGAAGATCCAGCGCCAGGTCGTGAACCCCAGGATGGCGCTTCCGAGCAAGGGTCCGGCCACGACGGCGATGCCGAAGACCCCCGAGAGCAGTCCGATGATGCGGGCGCGGGTCTCCGGCGGAAAGGAGACCGCGACGATGGCGATCCCGACGGGGAAGAACCCTCCGCTTCCGAACCCTTGGACGGCGCGGAACACGATGAGTTCCGAGAGGTTCTGACTGAGTCCGGAGAGGATCGACCCGACGATGAAGATCAAGAGGCCGCTCAGGAAGACGTTCCGCCGGCTGCGCAGATCGGAGAGCTTGGCGAAGATCGGTATGGCGATGGCGGATGCGATGACATAGGCGCTGATGACGAACGTTCCGCTGTTGGGTTGACCGAAATCCCCCAGGATCGTGGAGAGGGCCGTGAGGACCACGAAGTTGTCGAGGGCGCCCATCAGGAGCGCGAGCAGGATCCCGATCACCACCAGGAGCTCGAACCGTCGGCTCGACCGGGTCGCGGGCGGGGCCGATGCGACCTCCCGGCTCGCCTCGATCGAGAGATCGGTCATCGAGTTCGCCCGGCCAGCGCACCGAGGCTCCCTACTTAAACTTTGGATTCTAAAGCACAACGATTTCACCTGGTGGTGCCTCGGGTATCCTCGCGATGAAGACCGCTCGCACACCATCGAGTTCGCCTCCCTGCGATTTTGAGGCGACGTTCGAGCTTCTCGGCCAGAAGCACGTCCTGGTCATTCTGCGGGCCTTGTTGGAGAAGAGCCCGCAGCGATTCAACGAGTTGCAGACAAGCACCGCCGTCAACACCGCCACGCTGTCGGATCGGCTCAAGCGACTGGAGCACCTCGGCCTCGTCCAGCATCGCGCGCTCGCGGTCACGCCCCGACGGGCCGATTACCGCCTCACTCCGATGGGCCGGGACCTGATGAGGATCTTCCGGACGATGATGGAGTGGCGACGGAAGTACTCGGCGGCTACCGGCTCGTGAGAAGGGACGTTTCGGATGCGCTCCAAACCGAGACCGGGCTGAACGAGCGCCCCGACGGTCGGATTCGCTTTCGCCTTACATCCGAGGGGGCTGCGGCGTTGATCGGCGCAACAAGAATGCCAGGTAGCATGCCGGTCCCCCTCCCTCGCGCTCCGCTTGAAATGCGGTGCGCGTGAAGAGGAACTTCGGCTCGAGCGCCCGCGCCACTTCCTCGACGGAAGGACGGTGCGGGGGCCCTCGCGCTCCGGTATGCTCGCGCGCGACCCAGGTCAGCACGAACCTTCCATCCCGCCGCAGGACCCGACGAACCTCGGTGGCGTACTCGGCACGACGCCTGATCGGCAGGGTGTGGAAGCACCCGTGATCGATCGCTCCGTCCAGCGACCCGTCGGCGAACGGGAGGGCGAGGGCGTCCCCCTCCCGAACGTCGACGCGGACCCTCGCCTTGGAGGCCCGCTCCCGGGCGGCGGCGACCGCACCGGGCGAAATGTCGATCCCGTGCGCCACGAATCCATGCTTCGCTAGGAAGATCACGTTGGAGCCCGCTCCGCAGCCGATGTCCAGGATCGACCCTCCCATCGGGAGGAATCCTGTCGAGACCGCCAGTCGGGTCGACCGGCTCGGGCCGGGATCGAACCAGGGGAGCTTCTGGTATGGCGTCTGCGCGTACATCGTTCTCCACCGCGCGCGCGCCTGCGCCGAGAGGCCGACGAGGGAACGCGCGGACGTGCGTCGAACCGGCCGCGTTGCCACTTACTCCCTCCGTCCGATCAGACCGGTTTCCCAGATGAGGACTTCGGTGAGCCCCTAGGCCAAAC
>JABEUK010000158.1 GCA_013044425.1 Thermoplasmata archaeon
CGAAGCGTCGTGGGACGGGATTCCGATCCATGGATACATCGATCGGATCGATCGGGCGCCGGGAGGCGGGCTCGCCGTCCTCGATTACAAGACCTCTCGTGAGCTGCGGAGCGAGGATGCACGCGAATCCGACCAACTTTCGCTCTACCAGGTCCTCGTCGAGAAGAACTATTCCGACCCGGTCGAGGAGCTGACCCTGTACCACCTCCGCTCGCTCACTCCGCTCCGAGTGTCGCAACGGCCGAAGGAGACCCTCGAGCTCCTCTACGATCGGCTCGGAGTGGTCACGGATGGGATCCGCGCCCAGGCATTCGACCCCACCCCTGGGCGGCAGTGCGCTCGGTGCGAGTTCCAGTCCCGGTGCCCGGAGTTCCGCACGGTCCCCGCGACCGAGCAGGAACGGCTCCGCACGCTGGTCGACCGGTTCGCCCAGTTGCGAGGCGAGGAAGAGCGGGTCGCGGTCGAGCTCGAGCGGACAGCGGAGGAGCTCCATCGGTCAGCGGTCGACCTCGGGGTCCATCGCGTCCCCGGCTCCGGAGCGATCGCCATACGGCACAAGGAAGAGAGCTGGCAGTACCCACCGGAGCGGATCGGGCCGATCCTCCAGCGTGCCGGGATTCGCGACCGCTTGACCTCGGGCCGACCCGAGGAGGTCCGACGCATCGTCCGGGACCCCTCGATCGATCCGGAGATCCGCCGGCGGGTCGCCGACGCCGGCACTCGGCGGGTGAAATGGTACTGGGAGCTCGAGGAGAGCTCTCGCGCCGATTGACCCGACCGGCCCAGTCCTCGCAAAGGATATTTGGGCTTCCCGGTAGGCTTCCCTATGGGAATCCACCTCGCACCACCTGCCCGCCTTGGCTCTATCGAAGGGCGCACCCCTACGATCGCTACCCTGTGTTCGCATTCCTCCCTCCAGATCTTCCACGGCGCGCGCCGGGAGGGGTTCCCGACCCTCGGGATCACCGCGGGAGACCCGCCGAAGTTCTACGACGCCTTTCCGCTCGGCCGCCCGGACCGCTTCCTGTCGGTCCCGAAGGTCTCGGAGTTGCCGAGCTCGGCGGCGACCCTACGCGAGGAGGGAGCGATCCTGATCCCTCACGGATCGTTCGTGGAGTACCTGGGGCCCGAACGGTTCGTTGCACTCGACGTACCCGTGTTCGGCAATCGCGCGGTGATCGGCTGGGAGTCCGACCGGCGCAAGGAACGCGACTGGCTCGAGTCCGCCGGGGTGCTCATGCCGTTGCGCTTCGAGGAGTTCCGGGACATCGACCGACCCGTGATCATCAAGTACTATGGGGCGAAGGGCGGCAAGGGGTTCTTCCTCGCGAAGAACCGCGCGGACACCGAAGCCTTCCACCCGACGGGCCCCTACGTCATCCAGGAGTACGTGCTCGGAACGCGCTACTACGTCCATTTCTTCTACTCGCCGTTATCCGACCGCGGCTACCGGGTCGGCTCCGGATCGCTCGAGCTCCTCGGAATGGATCGACGGGACGAGGCGAACATCGACGAGCTGTACAAGTTGGGATCGCAGGAGGAACTTCAACGCGCGGGAATCCGACCGACGTTCGTCGTCACGGGCAACGTGCCGGTGATGCTGCGCGAGTCGCTCCTGCCCCAGATCTTCGACGTCGGCGCCCGTATCGTGGAGCGATCGATCGAGCTGTTCGGCGGGATGGTCGGCCCCTTTTGCGTCGAAGGGATCATGACCGAGGACCTCCAGTTCAAGGTCTTCGAGATCTCGACCCGCATCGTCGCGGGAACGAACCTGTTCATTTCGGGAAGCCCGTATTCCGAGATGATCGAACCGGGACTCTCTACGGGCCGCCGGATCGCCCAGGAGATCCGCCGCGCGACCGAAGAGCACCGGCTCGCCGAGGTCCTGAGCTAGGCCCCACGGCCCGCTCCCTCGAGGCACCTCGGGCACCTGCATGTCCGGCGAACCGGCGATCCGCGCGATCGGCATCGGCAAACGCTACCCCAGGGCGCCGCCCGGAGTCGCCGCGCTCGCCGATCTGTCGTTGACCGTACCCGCCGGGAAGATCTACGGGCTGATCGGACAGAACGGTGCGGGGAAGACGACGTTCATCCGGATCGCAGCCACCCAGCTCACCCCGAGCTCGGGAGAGATGTACGTCCTCGGCCATCCCATCCTACGGGAGGAGCGAGCGATCCGCGCGCGCATCGCCTGCGTGCCGCAGGAGTCCCGCCCGCTGTACTTCCTGAACACCGAAGAGGTCGTGTACCTCTACCTGAAGCTGCGCGGGATCGATCCGCTGGAGGCCCGGCGGCGCACGAGGGCCGCGCTCGAGGAGCTCTCCCTGTGGGAGTACCGCAGACGCCAGGTCTCCCGTCTCTCCGGGGGTCTGCGGCGTCGGGCGCTCGTTGCGATGGTGCTCGCCTCCGATGCCGATCTGTTGTTCCTGGACGAGCCGACCACCGGACTCGATCCGCTGGCCCGGCGTCAGGTCTGGGAAGCGATCCGCCGCGCGAGTCGCGAGCACCGGACGATCCTCCTAACGACCCACTATCTGGACGAGGCGGAGGCCCTCTCCTCTCGGATCGCCCTCATCGACAAGGGCCAGATGCTCCTCGAAGGAACCGCGTCGGAGCTCCGGGCGCGCGTTCGATTGCCCTACCGGGTCTCCGTGCAGGGCTCGGCACTCCTGTCCGAGCTCGAGCCGTACGGCCGGGTCAGCGCGATCGAGGGCGGGTTCCTGGTCTTCGCGCGAGAGGCCGATGCGCGCGAGCTTGCGCGCTGGGCGCTCGAGCGGGGCCACCGCATCTCGATGGGGCCGGTGACCCTGGAGGACGTTTTCCTGGAGGTCGTGGGCCACCCGATCGAGCAGGATGAACCGCTCGCCGATGGTGCGGAGGCGGCATGAGCGAACGCCACCGCCTGCGCTCGATCCTGACGCTCATCGAGCTCAACGGGCTCATCCCGATCCGCACGCAACCGCTCTATCTCGTGAACCTCCTGGCCTCCCCGCTCGCCTTCCTGTTCTTTATCACGATCGCCTCCGGGGGCGTCCTGCTCGCGTACGGAATCGGCGGAGGGATGATCCTCACGATGCTCAGCGTGGGCACCGGTCTCCAGTCGGACCTCACGCATTACCGTCACGATCTGAAGTTCCAGGATATCGTCGTGGCGTCGCCGGTCGAGGCGCCGACCTACGTCGCCGGGATGGCCCTCTCCGAGCTCGTGTACTCCGCGCCCGGAATGCTGCTCTTCCTCGGGCTCTGGTTCGCCACGGGCGCCGCGACGGCGCTCCACGCCTTCATCCTCGCGGGAGCGCTCCTGCTCGTCTGGGCCTTCGCGAGCGCGCTCGCCTTCACCCTGGCGACCTGGTTCGAGGACGTCCGAGAGACCTTCATGTTCAGCCCCCTGATCTCCCTGGGACTGACCGTGATCCCCCCGGTCTACTACCCTCTCAGCGCGCTCCCTGCGTGGGCGCAGTACGTGGCCTTGGTGTCGCCCACGACCTACGCTGCGAGCCTCGTTCAGAGTGCGATGGGCCTCCTTCCCATCAGCTGGAGCACGGCCGCGATCGACTGGGGCGTCCTCATCGCCTTCACGGCCGGACTGTTCATCCTGGCGAGCTTCAAGGCCCGATGGCGCGAAGCGTGAGCGACCCATCGGCGCGCGTCTACCATCGCGGGGTCCCGAAAGGGACGGCGAGGGTTTTTTGGGGCACACGCAGGCCCAGATAAGCGGCCCGGGGTGCCTTCGGGAGGGGGCAGCCCAACTCCTTATGTACCGGCAACTGGTCGTGCCGCTCCCATGCTGTTGTTCGCGGATCACCGGTCGTTTTCGGTGCCCGACGATCGCTACTCCCACTGCGTGTTCTGCGGCAAGGATCTCGTCGTTTTGCCCGGCGACCGGCGGGGGAGTTCGTGCTTCGATTGCCTGCCGCTCCTCGGCCCGGAGCCGGCTCCATGCCCCGAGTGCGACTACGAGATCCCGGGGAGCCGCCGGGCGCTGGGTTGCCCATCGTGCGGGTGGTTCCCGGCCGAGCCGGTCCCCGCGCCGACTCCCCGCTAGCTTTATCGGCGAACTTTCGTCCCTCGCCTCGGGGCGTGCCGAGGTGGCTCAGTCCGGTACGGCGCGAGTCTGGAAAGCTCGTGGCGGAATACGCCTCGGGAGTTCAAACACCGGGGACGGTCGACCCGTCCCGGGGGAAAATCTCCCCCTCGGCGCTTCCCTCCCCGACCGCGTTGCGGCTGGCGCCCCATGACCGTGCACCCGCGCGAAGTGACGCCGTCGCTCCTCCACGTGGAGGCCATCCTGGGCCGCTTGAAGGGACGAGCCGCCCTCTCGGAGGTCTGCCGCTTCCTGCGGATGGAGTTCCCCCACTATCGTTGGGCGGGAGTGTACCGGCTGGACGGGAGCACGCTCGTGCTCGAGGGCTGGAGCGGCGAGGCGGGAACCGAGCACACGCGCATCCCGATCGAGCGGGGCATCTGCGGTCGGGCCGCCCGGGAGAACCGATCGATCGTCGTCGCCGACGTCCGGCAGGAACCCGATTATCTCTCCTGCTTCCTCGACACCCGCTCCGAGATCGTCGTCCCGATCCGGGAGGGCACGGCCGTCCTGGGAGAGATCGACATCGACGGGACCACGGTCGGAGCCTACGACGAGAGCGACGCGCGGTTCCTCGAATCGATCGCGACCCGACTCACCGGCGCCGTGCGGGCGGCGGCGCTCGAGCCCGCGCCTCCCGGTTGAGGCGTCGCTCGATCGTCGCGAAGGCGTCCGCGAGCGCGCGAGATCGGTCGAACGGCCGGAAGAACCC
>JABEUK010000159.1 GCA_013044425.1 Thermoplasmata archaeon
ACCGGTCCAGCTCGAGGTGACCGCCCCGTTCTCCTACGTCCGATGGCACGGGCACGGCGCGAAGCTCTGGTACGACTACACGTACTCCACGGAGGAGATCGATGCCTGGGTGCCCCGGGTGCGCACGCTCGCCGAGAAGACCGACACGATCTATGGGTTCTTCAACAATCATTTCCGCGGCGACGCCGCCGTGAACTGCCAGACGCTCGCCGAGCACCTCGGGCTGCCACCGCCCCCCGGGGCCTCCCGGCTCGACGTCTGAGCTCGTCGAGGAAGGAATCGGCGCGCGAAACGCTCCCCAGCCGGACCGTTTCAACCGCTCCCCTCCGGCCGCTTTAGACCCGCTCCGCCCGTCGAACCGTTTGCTATGACGACCGTGTCCCTCGGGACCGCGCCCGAGATGGTGTTCCCGGAACCGATCGAGCCCGGTCCCTTCTCCCCACCGAACCCGCCGCGGCCGTTCCCCCACGCCGAACGGATCCAACGTCACCTCTCGCGGCCGACCCGACGCCCGCATCGCCGCGCGATGACGCTCCCCCCCGCTCCGAACCTCTTCCCCTGGCTCGCCCGGCGATTCTCCCCGGGGGAAGCGACCGTGTGGGTCGGTCCGCCCTCGGCGATCGAGCCGATGCTCGAACTCCTGTACGCCGGCAGCGCCGTCGTGCGCGGTCGGATCTCGCTGATCGAAGGATCGAACCGGTTCCATCCGTTCCGGATCGGAGAGTTGGGCCGCAGCCTCGGGGTGGACGCCACCTCCACGCTCGAGCGTATTCGCATCGCGCGCTCGTTCACGGCCCACCAAACGGTCGCGCTCGTGGACGGATGGCCGGCGGAAGCGCGCCACCATCTCCCGACCCTGTTGGTCGGGCACGGTCTCGCCTCGGGCCCGCTCGATGATCCCGAGGTCCCGGCCGACGAACGCGCGGCGCTCGTCTCCCACATGGCCCGCAGTCTCTCGACGCTGCTCCGCAAGGTGCCGATCCCGCTCCTCTTGACGATGGAAGGCGGTCTCGATCGGTTCCCGGGCCTCGTCGAGGAAGGTCCCCGGCTCTACGACTACCTCTCGATCCAGCACCGGCCGGACGGGCTCACGTTGCGCGCGCTGCGGGACGACGCTCGGTTCGAGCTCGTGCAACGTCCCTCGGGCCAGCGCGGTCTCGACGAGTTCTCCGATACGAGCGACCGGGAGGTGATGCGATGGGACGCACCGCGCCGACGTACCGCCAGGCGCTCGAAGAGCGGATGAAACGCTGGGAGGCGTTCGGTCGCCTGCTCACGACCCCGGAGGAGCGGGCCGCATTCGAAACGCTCCGCACCGGCGCCCGTCGCTACGTCGCTCAGGCGACGAACGTCGGGAGCCCTGACCTCCTCGAATCGATCCTGCTCTCCGTCCTCCTCGACATGGCGCGACGGATGCCGCCGATCGCTCCTCCCGCGGTCGATCCCGACGGATCGTGAGCGTCGAGGCCGACGCCTGGCTGCTCGACATCACCGAGCACACGGACGGACGCTCCGTCGACCTGTGGACGAAGGATCGGCATACGGGCCGGGTCTCCCGGCGCTCGGAGCCGTTCCGCCCGCCGTTCTACGTTCTCGGATCCCGGAGCGACCTCGAGGATCTGGAGCGCCAGCTATCGTCCCACCCAGAGGTCGACTCCGTCGCCTCCAGCCACCAGCGTCCGTCCCTCTTCGAGGAGCGACGGCGACGCATGCTCGCGGTGGTTCCGGCCCGCAACCCGTTCCGAAGGCGGCTCGCCCGCACGATCGATGCGATCGGGGAGTTCCACCGCTTCACGCTGTACGACGTCGACCTGACCCCGCCGCAGCTCTACCATCTCACGCACGATCTCTATCCGTTCGCGCCCGTGCGCGCGGCATCCGACCCGCTCGTCGCGGTCGAACCGCCCGAGGTGCTCGAGTACGACGCACCGCCCATGCGGATCGCCCCGCTCGAGATCCGCTTCGACGGACCGCCTCGACGGCAGCGGATCCCATCGACCGAGGCTCGCATTCGCTCGATCCGGATCGGGGAGACGATCCTCGAAGGGCCCGAGCCGGACCTGTTGCGCGCGCTCGCCGCCGAGATCGCCCGGGTCGATCCGGACGTGATCCGGACGGACGGCGGGGACTCGTTCGACCTGCCGTGGATCTACCGGCGAGCGGAAGCGACGGGGCTCTCGGCGTCCGAGATCGCGCTCGGTCGGATCCCGGTCCCGTTCCGCCCGGAGCGTGGAGACCGATCGTACATGACCTACGGCCGAGTCGTCCACCAGGCCGCGTCGTTCAACCTGCCCGGGCGATTTCACATCGACCGGGAGAACTCCTTCCTGTTCGAGGACACCGATCTCGACGGGCTCATGGACGCGGCCCGGCTCTCCCGCCTCTCCCTGCAGACGATCGTTCGCCAATCCCCGGGCACCTGCTTCACCGCGATGGAGATCGCGCAGGCGCTCCAGCTCGGGGTGCGCGTGCCGTGGAAGAAGAACCGCCCCGAGCGGTTCCGCTCCGGCGCCCACCTCGTCCTCGCCGACCGCGGGGGCGCGATCCTGCAACCTCCCGTCGGAGTGCACGACCGCGTGGAGGAGTTCGATTTCGTGAGTTTGTTCCCGCAGATCATGATCACGAAGAACCTCTCGGCCGAGACACTCGATTGCCGGTGCTGTCCCGAGAGCCCACGGATCGCTCCGGGGCTCGGGTACCGATCGTGCACCCGTCGATGGGGGTTGATCCCGCGCACGCTCCGCCCGCTCGTCCATCGTCGGCTCGCGTACAAGGCGGCGATGCGCCTCCGCGGGATCCCGGCGAACGAACGCGCCCAGCTCGCGCGACGCGTGAAGATGCTCAAGTGGATCCTCGTGACGGCGTTCGGATACCAAGGGTACCGCAACGCGCGGTTCGGTCGGATCGAGTGCCACGAAGCGATCAACGCCTACGCGCGCGAGGTGATGGCCGATCTCTCCCGCGCGGGGGAGGAGATCGGGTACCGAACGCTCCACGGGATCGTCGATTCGCTCTGGGTCCAGCCCCGGAGGGAAGGGGCGGAGCCCGATCCCGAGGCGTTCGCCGAGCGGATGAGCGAGCGCTTCGAGCTTCCGCTCGGCTACGAGGGAAGGTACCGATGGATCGTCTTCCTTCCTGCCACGACCCATGGCTTCGGCGTTCCGAACCGGTACTACGGCCGGTACGTCTCGGGCGCGTTCAAGCTGCGCGGGATCGGCGGGCGACGTCACGACACGACCGCGCTCGTGCGCCGGTTCGAGACCGAGGCGCTCCAGATGCTGGGGGAGGCCCCGGACGCGCCGGGGGTCCGCGCACGGGTGCCGCGGGCGCTCGCTCGCGCCGACCGGTTCGCGGCCCGGCTCCGGGAGGGCGCCTGGCCGCTCGAAGAATTGCTCATCACGCACCGCATCGGGACCCCGCTCGAGGCGCACCGGTCGTTCCGGGACGAAACGAGCGCGCTCCGCCAGCTCGCCGCGCTCGGGCTCGCGCGAGCTCCGGGAGAATCGGTCCGCTACGTCCTCCTCGACCGGAGCTCGCGTTCCTGGCGCGATCGCGCCCGCGTCGCCGAGACGATGACCGGGGAGGAGCGGTACGACGTCGACGCCTACCTCGAGATCCTCGCCCGCGGGGTAGAGACGTTGCTGGCTCCGTTCGGGATCGACCGGGCCGCGCTTCGCGCCCGCTGGGGGATCCCCGCGGAACGCGAACGCTCCCCCTACGCCTCCGGATCCGACCCCGATCAGCAGCTCCTCGCCTCGCAGGGGGGCTCGCCGACCTTTTAGGGCGGCGTGACGCTGTTTCCTGTCGTGGCACCGGCACTACGTCGGGCCCGCTCCGAAGCCCGGGCCCCCCGAGGCACCGAGGTGCGGGAACCCGAAGACGATCTGACCCCGATGGTCGCGGGACTGAGCGACCCGGATCCCGCCGTGCGCCGAGCGATGGCCAAGGCGCTGGGAGAAGGGCGCGACCCACGCGCCGTGAGCGCGCTCGAAGCTTCGCTCGGAGACCCGTCTCCCGCCGTGCGGGCAAGTGCGGCCGAGTCCCTCGGGGCGATCGGCCGGAGCGAGAGCTACGCGCCGCTCGATCGAACGCTGGAGGACCCCGATCCACGGGTCCGCGAGCAGGCGGCGCGCGCCTTGCGATTGATCGCCGATCCACCATCGACCCACGCGAGCGCGAGGGG
>JABEUK010000160.1 GCA_013044425.1 Thermoplasmata archaeon
CGCCTTACTCCCCGGCACGGTGCGTCCCGGTGAGGCGACGGGTTCCGTCTTCCTCGGCCCCGGAGCGGTCCATCAGCATGACCAAGCCCCTCACGTCGTCGTTCTCGCCGACCACGCTCGCGCGGTACGTCCGCGAGTGTCTCACGACCGCGATCGCGGCGACCGACCGGGTGATCCAGCGGCCGCATCCGACGGCGGAGGACCTGCACGATCTTCACCGTAATCTCCGCCGCCTCCGCACGCTCACGGGCGTGGCGGCGCGCGTCGGTCGGCGCGCGGGCCGACGTGCCTGGCCCGCTCTAGATGGTCGGCTCCGCCGAGCGACCCAGCTCGTCGGGGAGGTGCGGGACCTCGATGTTGCACTGACGCTGGTGGATCGGTTCTTGGGCGGATCGCCGCCCTCCGAGTCGAACGAGGATTCTGCGCTGTGGACGCTGCGTCGCCGCCTTCGGGACGATACTCGAACGGGCCGCGAGCTCCTGCGAGCCACCCTGCGAGCGGAACGCCAGGGGGGGCTCTTCGAGGAAGTGGCCGTCGCGCTGGGAGGCTCGATCACCGCCCCGACCACGGAGGCGATCGCCCGTGGGCTCGAGGAGGAGCGGCGGCTCCTCGAGCGATCGGCACGTCGGGCACGGAAGCGATCGATGCGTCGGCCCAGTCCGGAACGCCTCCACGAGGTTCGGGTGCGCGTGCGCCGGTGGCGCTACCTGTCCGATCTCCAAGACGCGCTGCAGGGAACCCCGTCCTCCACGTTCCCTCGCCGTCTGGCGTCGATCCAGCGCCGCCTCGGTGAGCTCCACGATCGCGACGTGCTCGCCCAGCAGCTCGATGCGCTCGACCCGAATCACCGGCGCGAGCCGTGGGCCCGTGCGTTCCACGAGGAGCATCGTCGGATGCGGCACGAGCTCATCCGCGAGCTCAAGGGGCTCCACCTCCGCCACCATCGAACCGTCCGCGGGGTCTCCGACCGTCCCGCCCCCACGGGCTCCCAGCCCCGAGCTCGGCATCGCCCCGCGACGCGACGGACGAACGCTCGGCACCGATAGGGACATAGCGCCGGGCCCGATGCGAACGCTCGTGGTCGCACTCCCGGCTCCCGCGACGACGGACTCCTGGGCGGAGTTACGCATCGCCTTAGGGGAGACGGGATCGATCGGGGCCACCGTACGCCAACTGGCGCGGAGACTGGAGGTCGACTCTCCGGCGGTCGAGAAGGGGCTCGACCGGCTTGCGGCGCGCGGCGAGGTCGTGCGAATGGGGCGTGGTCTATGGATGCTGAGCAACTACGAGACCCTCGAGCGCCGGCCGGATTTCGAGGATGCGGCCGGGTTCCGCGAGCGCTTCGAGCACGAGGACGGGATCGCTCTCGGCACCTACGACGGTCCGATCACCTTCCGACCCAACGATCAGTTGCCGGTCCATCGCTGGTGGCCGTACGTCCAGGGCTACTCGGCGGAGTTCGTGCGCACGGTGATCGACCAGGCCGGGCTATCCTCCCCCGCGACCGTGCTCGATCCGTTCTCGGGAAGCGGGACGACGCTCATCGAGGCGCGCCGGGCCGGAGCCCGCGCTATCGGGTTCGAGCTACTCGCGCCGGCGGCGCTCGCGGCGCGCGTGAAGGGCCGTCTCGAACTCGATCGCTCGGCGCTCGAGCGCGCCGGGCGGCGGGTGCTCGCGCGTGCGCGCCGATCGGCTCCCGGAGCCCCCCCGTTCCTCCGCGAGACCCGACGACAGTTCGACCCCGATGTCTTGAACGAACTCACCCGGCTGCGCGATGCCCTTCCCGAGTCGACCCGGCCCGAGGACGAGGCGGTCCGCCTCGCCTTCGGCCGGATTCTCATCCCGTCCAGCCACCTGCGACGTTCCCCGTGCTTGGGGTACGGACCGGCGGTACCTGCCGGCCCATCCCCGTTCGATCGGTTCCGCACCGCGATCGCCGAGATGCGGTCCGATCTCGAGGCGCTGGCCCCCGAGCGTGCGCGCTGGGGTCCGTCGATCGAGGTCGAGCAACGCGACGCCCGAACGATGGAGCTGCCGGCGGGATCGGTGGATCTTGCCCTCACGAGCCCACCCTACGTGAACGGGATGGACTACGTCATGAACTACAAGATCGACCTCGCGTGGCTGGGCTACGCCTCCTCGTACGCCGATCTCGCGAGGCTGCGTCGGGAGGAAGTCGCCTGCGACAACCTGCCCCGTGCGGAAACCCGAGCGTACCGGACCACGCACGATGCTCCGGACCCCTGGCTTCCCGAGATCCTCGAGCGGATCCGGGAGCGGACGGCGCGCAAGGGATCTTACCGGCGCGACGACATGCACGGGATCGTCCACCGCTACTTCCGGGACCTGATACCGATCCTATCGGGCGTCTACCGCTCGCTCCGGCCCGGAGGGCGATTCGTCTTAGTCATCGGAGATTCGCTGCTCGCCGGCACGTACGTCCCCGGAGACCTGATCACGGCTCGCCTCGGCGCCTCCGTGGGCTTCCGGATCCGGTCGGTCGATATCGCACGCGAACGCCGCTCCGGCCAGCGGCGCTCCTTCCGCCTGCGCGAATCGATCGTAACGCTCGAGCGGCCGAAGGGCACCTAGCACCTCCTCGGCGAGCCTGCCGGTGGAGGGAAGACTATACGTACCATCGCTCGCGTGTTTTCTCCCCGAGAGGTACCCATGCCCGCGCGCATCCCGGAGCCCCGATTCATCGAACCCGTCCTCGGAGTCGTCTTCGACCTCGATGGTACCCTCGTGGTGTCCCGTCACGATTTCGGGCGGATGCGCCATGAGGTGATCCGGCTCGCCGAGCGCTACGGGGTCACTCCGGGCCGATTGAGCCCGGAGGAACCGCTTCATCGCATCTTGGAGAGCGCCCGCGACGAACTGCGCTCCTCCGAAACGCCGACCACCGTCATCCTCCGCTTCGAGGCCGAGTTCCACAAGCTGATCGACGGGATCGAGATGCAAGCGCTCGACCGGACGACGGTGCGTGCGGGAGCCCCGGCCCTCCTCCGGGGACTCCACGAGCGCGGATTCCGGCTGGGCCTGTTGACCCGCAGCTCCGAACCGTTCACCCGTGAAGCTCTCCTCCGGACCCACCTCGACCGGTACTTCCCCTTCACGCGGACGCGCAGCGCGCCGGGACCCGCGAAACCCTCCCCCGAGGCCCTCCTCTACCTCCTTTCCGAGATGGGGGTCCCGATCGAACGCGCGCTCTACGTCGGAGACCACCTGATCGATGCGGAGTGCGCGACGCGCGCGGGCGTGCGCTTCTACGCCGTTCTTCCCGATCCGTCCGAGTCGTCGACCATGTCGACCGACCGCTTCTTGGCCGCCGGCGCCTCCGCGGTCGCCCCCGATCTCACCGAGCTCGCGCGACAGCTCCAGATC
>JABEUK010000161.1 GCA_013044425.1 Thermoplasmata archaeon
AACTTGAACCAGACGAGGGGCGGGATCGCAATGGACTGGAATTCGAGGCGGATCCCCAGGTCCTTCGTGCCCTCGGGGAGCGGGCGGTCCACCGCGAACTCGATCCGGGCCCCGGGACCCAGATCGAGGGGCTGCTCCCTCGAGAGGTCCGTCAGTTCACGCCAGGTGCGGCCGGGGCGGCTCCGGAGGCGCACCCGTTCCGGGGAGATCGGGACTTGGTCCAGGATCAGATGGAGCGAGGAGAAGGCGCCGAGACGCAGGGGGGGATTGTTCAGGCAGAAGGTGAACCCGTTCGCGGTCCGCGTAAGGGAGCCGCGCTCGTAGACGGACTGTTCGATCGTCTCTGCGATCGAGACGAGCGCCTCCAGCGAGTGACGACCGAACTCCCGCTCGACCGAAAGTCCCTGGCGCAGGAGCGAGAACCACGAGCCGAGCCGGCGGTCGCTCATGCGCAGGGGACGCGGCCGTGTCGCATTATGCGTTCGGAGACCGACCCGGGTCGACGGCGCCCTCCTCGAGGTTCCCCACCCGAGGCAACGCCCGATCCTGGGCGCGCGTGAAGCATATGAAACCGGACGGGCTGGCCCCACGTACAAGAGCCGAGTCCACCCGCAGAGAGGCTCCGCCGCGTACCTCGGGACCTTCCCAACGGGGCCGTCCTCGCGGCCACACCGCGGGCTTGGGTCGCAACGGGATCCCAGACGCTCTCTCGCCGCCAGTGGCCTCCATCGAAAATGACCTCCGCAGGGACGGATCCGCAACCGCCTACGCCCGGGGACCCTCCGGCCCCCAAGGGCTGGAAGGCGTGGGCCCACTCCTTCACCGACACCCGGGCGCTCTACCGGTGGGCGCTCATCGGCATCACGGTGGGGGTGATCGCGGGGTTTGTCGCGCTCGCGTTCTACTATGCCCTCCAGCTCGCGAGCGAGAGCATGCTCGGCGGTCTGCTGGGCATCAACCTGCCCACGAACGGTTCGCCTCCGGGGGCGTCCTTCAGCTGGAGCACGAACCCCTCGACCTTCTTCATCCTCCCGTTGCTGCTCGTCGCCGGCGGCCTCGCGGTGGGTCTTCTGGTCACGAACATCGCCTCGGAGACGGGGGGACACGGGACCGATCAGGCGATCCACGCCTTCCACCGCGGCCGCGGGGTGGTGCGGGCCCGGGTCCCGGCCACGAAGTTCCTCGTCTCGGTCCTGACGCTGGGAACGGGAGGGAGCGGAGGCCGCGAGGGTCCGACCGCTCAGATTGGCTCGGGCTTGGCGACCTTCCTTGCGCGCCCACTCGGCCTCTCCACACGCGAGCGTCGGATCGCGATGATGGTCGGCGTGGGCGCCGGCATCGGGGCGATCTTCAAGGCCCCGTTCGGCGCCGCGCTGCTCTCCGCGGAGATCCTGTACCTTTCCGATTTCGAGCCGGACGTCATCATGCCCTCGATCCTCGGCTCCGTGATCTCCTACTCGATCTTCGGATCGATCGAAGGGTTCGGGCCCGAGTTCGCCACCCCGGCCGGGCTCGGGTGGTCCCCGGAACAGCTACCGCTCTACGTGATCCTCGGCGTCGTCTGTGGTCTCCTCGGCATCCTCTACGTCGTCATGTTCCACCGGACCCATCGCGCGTTCGATCGGGTAAACGCTCCCACCTGGGCGCGTCCGGCGATCGGCGTCGCGATCGTCGGCGCGTTGTTCGTTGCCCTGTACTATCTGGTCCCCCAGGAGAGCCATCTGATGGCGGTGGGAGGCATCGGGATCGGCTACGGCGTCGTACAATGGCTCCTGTTCCAAGGACACCTTCCGATCTTGGTTCTCGCGCTGCTCGTGGGCCTCATCTTCGTCAAGATCGTAGCGACGGCGCTGACGGTGGGCTCCGGGGGGAGCGCGGGACTCTTCGGGCCCGGGATCGTGATCGGCGCGCTGATCGGGTTCTCGGTATCGGGGTTCACCGATCAGTTGGTTCCTTCGCTCGCGGTGGCGGGCGATTCGGCCGCGTTCGCTATCATCGGGATGATGGCGTTCTTCGGGAGCGTGTCGAGAGCTCCCGTGGCGGTGATCCTCATGGTCGTAGAGATGACGGGATCGGAGTCGCTGATCGTCCCGGCGATGGTCGCGATTTTCATCGCGTACTACGTCAACGCTCGCCACAACCTGTACACCGAACAGGTCGAGAATCGGCTCGCGTCCCCCGCGCATACGACCGAGTACTTCGCCGAGTTCCTCAAACACGTTCCGGCCTCCGCCGCGATGCGCACGGATGTCCCACGAGCGGCACCTACGGCGTCGGTGGAAGCGGCTCACCTCACGCTCGGCCGATCCGACATCTCCGTGCTCGCGGTCATCGACCAGGGCCGCCTGGTCGGGGAAGTACGGCTCGCGGATCTGCTCGGCGTGCCGCTCCGGGATCGCGCGTGGCAGACGGTGCGGCAGATCGCGCGCGAAACCTATCCCGCCGTCCGTCCGGGGAGCACGCTACTCGATACGCTCGGGCGCATGGACGCGGAGAGTGCCGACGCGATCCTGGTCGTCGATACGGACGATCCGCACCACCTCCTCGGAGTGGTGACCCGCGAATCGATCACCAACTTCCAGCGCTCCCCGCGGGCGTGAGCGGGCCGACTCCCTGGGCCGGACCGACGGCTCAGGCGTACGTGAACGTACGGACGTCGGAGCTCGCCACGGGCAGTCGCTCGCGCAGCTTTCCGACGAGGGCGTGTACGTCCGCCGAGGTCACGGAACCGTACAGATCGACCGTCATCGAGGGGCGCCGCTCGCGATGGGTCCGGCGCACCGTGAGGTCGGCGCGATTCCCCTCGCCCGATAGGCGAACGGAGAACTCGCGCGCGGTCGAGAACGGCTTCCACTCCTCGCTATCGAGGGCCTTGAGGAGAAGGCCGAGCGGCTCGACTCCCGTGCCTGTGGGGTCTCCGGGGAGCGGCAGCCAGCCTCCCGGGATCAGCTCCCAGTGATTGACCCGCCCGTACCCGGCCGCGGAAAACGCATGCAGCGCGCTCCCGACGAGGCGGAGAAGATCGTCGCCTTCCTCGATGTTCCGCTCCTTCAGGATCCTCTCGAAGCGACGGAGCGCCGAGTGCTTCGCGAGCTCCGCACTCGAGGGTTTCAGGTCGATCGCGAGGGCGACGTGCGAGAAGGGCCGTTTCCCCGTCCGCTTCTTCGCTCCGGTCGCGGCGATCGGCCAGTTCACGAAAGAGACCGACCCAGAGAGTCCGGGAGCGGACATGCCGGACCGAGGTAGACCGGGGGGCGGCGTCATCGCTCCCGGTGAGGGGCGACGCCCTAAGAGAGTTTCACCGGCTCGTCGGGGGTCGGACGGGCATCAGTGCTTGAGCTGGGCCGAGAACTGCTGTCGGAACTTCATGACCTTCGGCTGGATCACGAGCTGGCAGTACGCCCGTTCCGGGTTCTGCCGGAAGTAGTCCTGATGGTACTCCTCGGCCGGGTAGAACTTCACGAAGGGAACCATCTCGGTCACGATCGGCCGGGGCCAGATTTTCGCGGCTTGGATCTCACCCGACACTCGTTCCGCCATCGCCTTCTGGGTCGCGTTCCGGTAGAAGACCACCGATCGGTACTGGGGACCGACATCGCCTCCCTGGCGGTTTCGGGTCGTCGGATCGTGGGTCGTGAAGAACACCGACAAGAGATCGTGCAGGGAGATCACGGCCGGATCGAACGAAACCTCCACCGCCTCGGCGTGACCGGTCCGACCTCCGCAGACCTCCTCGTACGAAGGGCTCTCCACGGTGCCGCCGGAGTACCCCGAGACCGCCTTCTGGACGCCCCGCAATTCCGAGAGGACCGCTTCCACGCACCAGAAGCACCCTCCACCGAGCGTCACGAGCTCGGTTCCAGTCCCTCCGTTCGACGTGGCTTCGGACATGGGCTCTAGCTTCCTTGCGCCGGCGCTAGCAGCCGATCGAACAGGCCGATCGGTGGACACCCGAATCCGAGCAGCGTGTCGTGGAAGCGGAGCAACGAACCCCCGAACCGCGGTTCGAGATGCTTCGACCGGGCCCGGAGGATCGCGAGCTTTCCGAGCGTGTAGCAAAAGTACTCCGGGTTGAACGTTCCCCGGATCGCCTCGCGTTCGGCCGGAAGGTGCTCGAAATGGGCCTC
>JABEUK010000162.1 GCA_013044425.1 Thermoplasmata archaeon
GCGCCGGGGAAGGCGCGCTCTCCTCGATGCTGCAATCGTGCGCGCCGCTCGCCGTGGTCAACATCGACGCGGCGGTGCCGGCCGCTCTCTTCGCGGCGCACCTGCTCGCCCCCCTCCGCTCCGAGCGGCCCCGCGCCGGGGACACGGAACCGCTCGCTCCCGCCCGGACCCCTAGATCCTGAACCGCCGACGCGGCACGGGTGGAAGCTAGATGATCGAGCCAGGGGCGTGGGGAGCGATCGCGGTCTTCGCGATCGCGCTGTGGCTCGTCGCTCGATGGGAGCGCTACCGCGCCGCGTTCGTGCTGGGAGGAGCCGTCGCGGTCATCGCCGTGGGCTGGGTCCCGCTGCCATCGCTCATCCCGTCGGGCTTCGGAGGCAACGCCGGCGCGATCGATTGGAACACGCTCGGCTTGCTCACCGGGGTTCTCCTCTTCGCTGCGCTCCTCGGTGCCCTCGGGCTGTTCCGCGCGGCAGCCTACGCGATCGCACGGCGGACGGGCGATCGCCCGCTCGCCCTGTACGCATCCTTGGTGCTCCTCACGGCCGTTCTGAGCGCGTTCGTCAACGCGGTCGCGGTGATGATCCTGCTCGCCGCCGTGACCCTCGAGATCATCCAGCGCCTCGGGCAGAACCCGATCCCGCTGCTGCTCGCCGAGATCGCGGCGGCGAACATCGGGGGGACGATGTCGCTCGTCGGCAACCCGCCGAATCTCATCCTGGGTGAGTACTTCGGCTACACGTTCATCGATTTCCTGCAGTATGCGGCCGTTCCGGCGCTCGGCGCGCTCGCCGTAACTCTGTACCTATACTCTCGTAGGGTCGACCGAACCCCGCGGGAGGCTCCCGCTTCGGCCGTGCCTTTTCGTGCGGAGCATCCACCCGTTCGTTCGGCCGTGGCCGTCGGGGCGTTCGCGGTCCTGTTGGTGTTCCTATCCGTACCGGCGGCGATCGGGATACCGGTCTGGCTGATCGGCGTGCTCGGCGGGCTCGTCGCGCTGGCGATCTCCTTCCCCGTGTACACGACCCGGGTGATCCGCTCCTTCGATGCGGAGATCGTGCTGTTCCTGCTCGGGCTGTTCATCCTCGTCGGGGCGCTCGTAGGCACCGGCGCCGTGAGCGCGATCGCGGACGGGCTCGCGTCGATCGGGACCCGAAACCTCCTCGTGATGGGCTCGATCCTGCTCTGGACGCTCGCCGTGGCGTCGGCGTTCATCGACAGCGTTCCCATGGCCGCGGTGGCCGGGCCGCTGATCGCTCGGCTTTCCACCGACACGGGGCTCTCCGCCAAGCCCCTCGTGTTCGCCTCGGTCCTGGGACTCGGCATCGGCGGGAGCGGCACCCCGATCGGGTCCGCCTCCAACATCGTCGCGCTGTCGGCCGCGCGCCGAGCCGGCGTGACCATCACCTGGCCCACCTATCTCAAACGCGCACTGCCGTACACCTTCGCCGCGTTGGCGATCGCCAACCTCCTCTGGCTCTTCCTGTCCTAAATGGACCGCGGGGTGCGGGGGCAGTCTATTTGAGACCCCTCAGTTGGTCGGGGGGACATGCGCGGACGGACGTCGTTCCTCTCCGAAGAAGCGGAGCAGGAGGAGCGGGAGGGCCGCGATCGCCTCGAGGCGATCGACGGAAAGCTGCGGGTCCTCCACCAGCGCCGCCAGGACTTGGTCGACCAGGTCCGCGCGCTCGCGGCCGAGCAGAAGGCCCTCTACGAGTCCCAACACGGTCCGCAGGCCGCCGCCGAGCAACGCTACGAGGAACACCGCCAGATGGGCCGGGAGATCGCCCGGCTGCGCGATGCCCGCAATGCGGCCCGCGCGAAGCTTGACGAGCTCACCGCCCGCGCTCGGGAGATCCGTTCGGAGATCCCCGCGAGCGAGCGGGCCCGACCCGAGCAGGTCCGCAAGGAGATCGCCGATCTCGAGCTGCGCCAGCAGACCCACGCCCTCCCCGTCAAGGAGGAGAACGCGCTCATCGCACGGATGCGCGAGCGCAGCCAGTTCCTCAAGGAACTCGAAGCGCACGCCGCCGTGCTCGCCGAGCACGAGAAACGGTTGAAAGAGGCGGAGACCGCGATGCGGGAAGCGCGGGGCGAGGTCAGCCGCCTCGGCACGGAAACCGTTCGCATGAAGGGCGACCGGGACGCGAAGCTCGATGAGGTCCGCTCCAATCTCGCGGCCCAGGGCTCGGTCGTTGCGCAGATGCGGGCGAAGGGCCTGTTGCGCCGCCAGATCATGGAGAAGCTCGACTCGGTGAACCGGGAGTTCGCGACGCTCGACCGGGAGGCGATGCAGCTGGTGGAGAAGTCACGCCAGCGCCGGGAGGAGGCGCGCGACGCCGCCCGTCGGTTCGCCCCCCAGCGGCGCGGAGCCGGGCCGGAAGAGATCCGAGCCCGTGTGGCGGAGTCGACCCTCGAGCAACTGAAGAAGCACGGTCGGGTCACGCTGCGCTAAGCGAGGCTCGGCCCGAGCGCCCTCGGGCGCCGGCACCGTCCGCACGCTTGGATCTGGGCCTACCCACTCGTGTGGTTCGGGCCCGGATAGATGTTCAGGATCGTGACCGTGAAGATGAGGGTCTGCCCCATCACTTCGGCGTTGAAGTTCCAGACCTGGGTGTTCGTCGCGGGATCGATCGAGCTGACGATGAACTTGTTCGCGCTGCAGACCGTGCCCGCCGAGCTCGGCAGCTTGCCCAGGACGAGTCCCGCCTGGCTGGAGGCGAGCAGGCTCGTGAGGGTGATCGTCCCCGCACCGCCGCTGGCGGTTGAGATGTTCGTCACTTGCTCGGGGTAGCCGTACGGCGACGTGAGCTGACCGGGCGTGGGATGGTACTGCACGACGACCCAGCTCGCGTTCGCGCTGAGGACGAGGTCGGTCCAACCATACTGCGGGTCGGCGAACTGGGCTCCCGTCACCGCGGTCGCGTTGGGATACTGCGTATGGAAGGTGGACAGTGCGACGACGTTCGTGACGGGGATCGTATAGACGAGCGGCTTGCTCTGGTAGCAACCGGCCTGCCCGTTGCCGTAGCCGAGCGACGTCGGGATCGAGATCGATTTGCTGGTGTTCTCGGTCATCCCGATCATGCCCTTCCAGAACCCAGTGATGACCGTATTGAAGGTGGTGTTGTGGACCACGTAGCCGCCGGACGGAGCGGTGGGGCCGACATGGACGCCGAGCGGGGTGTAGGCCGCTTCCGATCCTCGATTGGTGAACTCGAGCGATTTCTTCAGGTTCGAGTTGTTCGCGACGCTCCAGAGCGACGTGTCGAAGATCGCCCCGGCCTGCGGCCCGCTTCCGAAGTAGCCGATGTAGTTCACGGTCACGTTGTCGCCCAGTTCGACCGAAAGGAGTGGTTTCGTGGGCGAGAGCTGGGAGTGGTAGTAGAGGTACGCCCCGGCTCCCCCGGCGGCGATGATGACGATCGCCATGAAGATCGCGAGGGGCCAATACGAATACTTCTGGGCCATTGAATTCTAGTTCCGTTGGAAGGTGGGGGTCAGTTCGTCGTAGGTCTCGTCACGTGATCGGAGAGACAGGTGGTCTTCATCCCCCCCGCGGCCGAGTGTCGAGGTGGTATAAATGTATCCAATCGGCGTGCTTTGAAACCGGATGTGGAATGTGCTCGCGTTTTTGGGGGACCTTAACTGTCGCGCCCGCGCATCGATTCCCTATGCCCTCGGCCCGTCGTGCGCTGCTCTGCCATCTCGCAGCCCCACTTCCAACCCCCATCCTCTCGCTCATGGGGGACTTTCGCTTGCTGGTGAACCGAGGCATCCGCGAGGCCCTGGAGAAGAATCTCACCGCGAAGGGCTCTCTCAGCAAGTTTAGCGAGGGACTCGCTCGGGACTATCGTATCCACGGAGCCCATGCGCGGACCGCCATGGACTTGGCCCTCTCCTTGGACAAAGGTCACCGACGTAGGCTTCGCAAAGGCGTAGCGGGGAAGGTACCCTATTGCCTCCGGTCGTTCTTGCACGCCGACGACGCTACGTTCCATCTCAATGCCACCACGGGCCACGTACGCCTTTCCCTCCGGAACGGGGAGTGGGCGGGGTTTGACGTCCGAATGTCGGACTATCACCGTAGGATCCTCGCATCGGGGAAGATCAAGCAACTGAGGCTCACCCCGAGCCGGGCCATCCTGATCCTAGAACGCTCCGTGCCCGAGGCTTACGCGCCAAAGACGGTTCTCGCTCTCGACACCAACGAACGTTCCCTCGATGGCGTAGCGCTCTCTCGGGGTCGAGCCGCCCCCGTTACCCTTCCCTACCTCGAGGTCTCCCTCGTACAACACCGACACTTCGTTCGCCGCAGAAGGCTCGGGAGGAAGAAAGCTCACGACCGAAGGGTCGGCCGCCGACTCGGCGGGCAGGAGGGACGGA
>JABEUK010000163.1 GCA_013044425.1 Thermoplasmata archaeon
CTGTACGCCCGAAAGTATCTGGAAGGAACGCGCTACGGTCTCCCCACCACCGAGGAGATCGATGAGGTGATCGGGATCGATCGAGCCCCGGCGGTAGACCCCGTCGCCTAGTGCCGCTTCCAGATAGGTCGTCGGTGGATCTTCCACTTGCGCATCTGGGTGTCCCGGAACCGCTTCCCACGTAGTCCGCGCTCTCGGTTCCGGAACGCCATCGCTCGCCCGAACTCCCTTCGAACCTCGGTCCACGACCCGAAGTTCGATCCCGCCAACACCAGTTTCTGAAGATCTCCCGCGTGGCTCTCCACCGGGTTCATCCAACTCGCCTGGGTCGCCGAAGCGACCAGCGTCACTCGATGGTCCCTCGCCCAGTGGCGTACCTCGGGAGTCCAGTGAGCGCTCAGATTGTCCTGGATGAGGTAGATTCGTTGATCCTTCGGGTACCTCTCCACCTCCCGCTGGACGTAGTCCAGCCACGGATCCCCTCCCTTGTGCCGATACAGTCGACCGCTCAGCCTCTGGTGGTAGACGTTGAGGGTGAGGTAGAGGTACCGAGTTCCCTTCAGCCGCTTGTAGGTCGAGGGGATCCGCTCGGGGTGGCCCGAGCGGTACCACCCCTGACCTCCATGGGGCTGGAGTGAGATCGGTCCGATCTCGTCCATGCTCAGCACGATGGGAGGGTTGTGCTTCTTGTGGGTCAAACGATCGATCCGCTTCCGTTTCTCCTCGAACTTGGGGTCGGTGGACTGCTTCCAAGTCTTGATCGACTGGTGGCTCATGTCCGCCTCGTCGAGCACGATACGGAGCCACTCGATCGAGATCGAGTCGACGATCCGACGGTTCCTCGCCTCGTCCCGAAGTCGAGAGAGGGACCACTGGGAGTAGGGGAGACCGAGGTCGCGAGGGCGGCTGGTGGCGAGGGCCACCAGCTCGTCCTTCTGCTCCTGGGTGAACTTCCAGTTCCCCCCGGCCTTCCAGTTCGGCTTGAGCATCTTGAAGCCGTGGAGATTGAACTCCCGGATGAGGGTCCGAACCCAGTCGGGAGAGTAGCCCACCAATCGCGCGATGTAGGGTGGGGTGAACCCCTGAGCGCTGGAGAGAATCACCATCGCCCGGTGGAGCTCGATGGCGTCACTCGGGTGACGACAAAGTCGGGCGAGCTTCTGGCCTTCCTCGTTAGAGATCGTTCGGACGCGACGTACCATGCCGGAGGGCCATGCACTCCTCCGGCCTAGTTCTTTCGGTCCAAAGGTCGAACTACCTGGCTAGAAGCGGCACTAGGGGTTCGCCTCCTGGGCCGCACGCGGCTCCGAGGCGGACTCCTCCCCGTCGCGCCCGATCGGACGGCCTCGGGGCGACGCCGATGAGCGCTCCGGCCCGGGTCGCCGATTCGGGACCGCTCCCTGCCCGGGAGTCCGTCCGCTTCGGCTCCCGGAAAACCATCGAGCCTCGACGGCGAAAACGGAGTCTCACCTTATGAAAGACGAGCGCATGGCTCGTGCCTCCTCCGACCCGTCCACCGTGATCCGGAGGAGGAAAGAGGGTCGCTACGCAGACCGAGACGAGCGCCATCCTGGCGATGGCTGTCGGAGGGCCGGATTCCCTCGAAGACGTCGCCGGGTATCTGAGCGAGGTCCGCCACGGCCGGCCCACGCCTCCGGAGCTGGTGGCGGAGTTCCGTGAACGGTACCGCCGGATCGGCGGCAAGTCTCCTCTCCGAGAGATCACGACGCGCCAGGCGACGGGGCTCGAAGCGAAACTGACCTCGGAGGGCTACCACGTCCGGGCCTACGTGGGAATGCGCCATTGGCACCCGTACATCCGCGAGACCGTCGCGGCGATCGCCCGGGACGGCCTTCGCAAGGTCGTCGCCCTGTGTCTCACGCCCTACTACGCGCGCATGAGCGTGGGAGCCTACTTTGACGCGGTGAAGGAGGCCGTGCAGGCGCAAGGGCTCTCTCTTGATGTGGCCTACGTCGACTCGTGGAACGATGTCCCCGCCCTCGCCGACGCGTTCGCCGAGAGGGCCGCCGCGAGCCTCGCGACGCTCGCGCAGGACGGCTTCCCCGACCCGTACGTCCTGTTCACGGCGCACAGCCTCCCCCGGAAGATCCTCGCGGAGGGGGATCCCTACGAGAAGGAGCTCCTCGAGACCCTGGAGGCCATCCGGTCCCGACTCCCACCGATCCGTTCGCGTTTGGCCTACCAGAGCGCCGGCCGCACCGCCGATCCCTGGCTCGGCCCACCTTTCGAGGAGGTCATCGACGATCTCGGAAGGGAGGGCGAGAAGGCGATCCTCATCGTGCCGTTCGGCTTCGTCTCGGACCACCTCGAGATCCTGTACGACGTCGACGTCGAGGCGAAGGAACGGGCGGAGCGAGCCGGGGTGCGGCTCGAGCGAACGCCGTCATTGAACGCCGACCCGAAGTTCATCGAGGCCATGGCCGAGGCCGTGCGCCCGAGGCTGACCTCGTGACGCGGCATGTCGTGATCCTCGGCGGCGGGGTGACCGGCCTTGCGGCCGCCTACCGTCTGCGACGGATGGTCCCATCTCCGGACGACCTCGCGATCACCCTCGTGGAGCGGAGGGATCGCCTCGGCGGATCTATCGGGACGGAGCGGCACGAGGGCTATCTCATCGAGAGCGGGGTCGACTCGTTCTTCACCCTGAAGGCCGCGGCGGTAGAACTTTCCGGCACTCTGGGCCTGCGGGAACGTCTCCAGGGCCCCGCTCACCGCCGGGTCTACGTGGCGCGCCGCGGACGGCTCGTGCCCCTCCCGGAGGGGCTCGCACTATTGACCACGCCTCGGCTCGGCCCCATGGTCCGCAGCTCCCTCCTCTCCATGCGAGGGAAGGCTCGCCTCGCGCTCGAGCCGCTGGTACCGGCACGACGGGAGCAGACGGACGAAAGCCTCGCTTCCTTCGTCCGTCGGCGGTTGGGCCGGGAGGCCCTGGAGCGGATCGCGGACCCTCTCGTGGCCGGTATCCACGCCGGTGACCCCGAGCGGCTGAGCATGTCGAGCCTGCTGCCTCAGTTCCTTGCCTACGAGCGGGAGCACGGCAGCGTCTTCCGCGGTCTTCAGGCGGCGGCACGCTCACGACCGGCCCGGGATCCCACCCTCCCCGGACCGTTCGCCACCTTCCCCAACGGGATGGCAGAGCTCGTGGATGCCCTCGTGGCACAGACCCCCGATGTGGCATGGAGACCCGTCACCCGAGCCCTCGCCGTCGAGCGGGGGCGACAGGGGAGCTTCGAGATCCCCCTCGACGACGGCAGCGCTCTCCGCTCGGAGGCCGTCCTCCTGGCCACTCCCGCTCCCGTTTCCGCGCGGCTCGTTGAGGGTCTCGAACCGAAGCTGGCGGACGCGCTCCGCACCATCCCGTACGCCTCTTCGGCGGTGATCTCGCTGGCCTTTCCCGCGGAGGCTTGTCGGCCTCTGGATGGGTCCGGCCTCCTCGTGCCGCGTACGGAAGGCGTCCACCTCAAGGCCTGCACCTGGGTCTCCTCCAAGTTCGAGGGTCGGGCCCCCTCCGGGCACGTCCTGCTGCGGGCCTTCTATGGTGGGGTGCGAGAGTCCTCCGTCCTGGATCGAAGCGATGACGCGCTCGCGGAGCTGGCCGTTCAGGAGCTGGCGCCTCTCCTGGGCCTTCGCGGACCTCCGGAGTTCGCCCGGGTCCATCGATGGCAGAACGCCCATCCGCAGTATGACGTCGATCACATGGAGCGGGTGGCCGCCATCGAGTCCGCGCGGACCACCGTGCCCGGTCTCTTCCTGGCGGGCAGCGCGTATCGCGGCATCGGCGTGCCCGATTGCATCGAGGACGCGGACCGGGCCGCACGAGGCGTATCCTCCTTCCTCTCCACGGAAGCGGCGCTCGCGCCCATGGAGGCTTCCGCATGAGCCCCCATCCGGGCGGTCCGCCGGGCCACCACTCCCGAGATTACTCTCAGGCACCCCTCCTCCTCTTCTGGGAGATGACGAGGGCCTGCCCCTTGTCCTGCATGCACTGCCGGGCCTCGGCGATCTCGGATCCCCTGCCCGGTGAGCTATCCACGGCCGAGGGACACCGGCTCCTCGACCAAGTAGCATCCTTCGGCGAGCACCCGCCCACGGTGATCTTCACCGGCGGCGATCCTCTGCGACGCCGGGATCTGTTCGATCTCCTCGCCTACGCTCGGGACCTCGGCCTGCGCTTCGGCGTGTCGCCCGCGGTCTCCCAGGGACTCACCCGCGATACGCTCTCGCGGCTGGCCGACGCCGGCGCCTCGGCGCTCTCCCTCAGCCTGGATGGCTCCCGGCCTGAGACCCACGACGCGATCCGTCGGCAGGACGGGACCTTCGCGCGCACCCTGCAGGCGGCCGGGGAGGCCCGGGACCTCGGCTTCCGCGAGCAGATCAACACCACCGTGATGGCCGAGACCGTCCGAGAGCTCCCGGAGATCTTCCACGTCCTTCGGCAGCTCGATCTCCGCACGTGGGAGCTCTTCTTCCTCATCAAGGTCGGCCGCGGGGCGGAGGGAGATACCCACGACCTGCCGCCCGCCGGGTGCGAGAGCGTCGCGAACTTCCTCTACGACGCCTCCCGGTATGGGATCACGGTCCGCACCGTGGAGGCCCCGTTCCTGCGACGGGTCCTCCGGATGCGGGAGGAGCGGGGCGAGTATTGGGACGATCCGCTCTACCGCACCCTCCGCTCGGACCTCACCACGCTGGAGGGAGCCCCAAGCCTGCCGTCGGGGCTCGCGCGGGTAGGCACCCTCGACGGGGACGGGATCCTCTTTGTAGCCAACGACGGGACCGTGTACCCCGGAGGACTCCTACCCTACACGCTGGGAAACGTCCAGGACGGGGACCTGCCCTCGATCTACCGATCCCACGAGCTCCTGCGACAGATCCGACGACGGGCGTTCACGGGGGCATGCGGCGCCTGCTCCTTACGGGAGGCTTGCGGAGGAAGCCGGGCTCGGGCCTATGCCACCACCGGTGACGCCCTCGCTTCGGATCCCGCATGTGTGTGGGCCTCCGCTGCCTTCGCCGAAGGTGGATGATCGCCGGGCGGCCGTAGGGCGGTTAACGGGCCTGTTTTCGGCGGGCCTTCTTTTCCTAGACCGCCCGTTCGGGCGCGATCTCACCCCAGCGATGTAGCGGTAGCCGCTGAAATCCACAAGACCTCCCCACCGATAGGGCGGGCATGTCCGAACTCGAGAACCCGCTGGAGAACCCGTGCTTTGGATGCGGCCCCCGACACGCTCGAGGGCTCCGGCTGAAATTCGAGGAAACGACATCGTCCGATGGAACTCCCGAGGTCCGTACACGCTTCACACCGCAGCCGGATGAGATCGGTTGGCCCACGCTCTTCCATCATGGGCTGCACTTCATGGTCCTCTACGAAGCTTCGTACTGGACCGCGCTTACGTTGGGTCGCAAGCTCTGGATCAGTCAGGGACCAAGCTCCTACAATGCCCTCCGTCTCCCTCGCGTCGGAGTGGCTCACGTAGCTCGGGGGCGGATCGTGGCGACCACTCCGACCCGCCTCGAGATTCGGGCCGAAACCGAAACGGAGTCCGGGAAGCCGTGCGGGGTGCTCGCGTCATCCTGGGTGCCCGCCGGACGCGAGGCCGTGGAACGGGCGGGCATTCCCTTGCCCGACTACCTTCGGTCCGAGCTTTCCCCCTAAGAGCCGCCCCCGCCCACGCGATTCGGACGGACGAGGCGAGCCGGTGTCAACGGACCCCTGCCCGATCCCCCTTCACGCAAGATCACGTCCGGCGGTTCCTCTCTCTGAGCAGAGGAGGGAAGCCGCTCATGACCCGTCGGTCATCGGCCGGGCCGGGCGTGGGCACGCCTCCCCGCTGCCCGCCGCCCGGGCGAGACGCCGCGCAGTCCAGATGAGGACGAAGACGGCCAGGGGGAACGCCAAGGCGAGCAGCGGGTAGTAGTACGTGACGAAGCCCGTGAGAAACGCCGCCGCGCTCGTTCCGGCGACGACGTTCCACAGGAGTAGCGTTCCGCACGCCGGGCAGTTCACGAGAAGGGCCGCGACTCCGCCGAGGGCTCCTGACCCTGCCGAGGACGCCCGCGAGGCCCTCGATCGGAACAGGGCGACGGTGAGGGTCACGTTCAGCGCGAAGAGCAGGGTGGCCGCGAAGAGGATGACCAGCACGAGCGGGTAGATCACGAGCTCGAACGATGGCGTGACCACGAGGACGGCTGCCGGCGTGATCCCGACATAGCCGCAACAAAGGACGTTCGTCGCCGAGGGGTAGCTCGCCGCCGCGATCCCGGGGCCCGACAGATCGAGGCTGTACAGGCTCGCCACGAACGCGAAGAAGATCGCGTAGAACGCCGCGGAGAGGTAGAGCGCGCGGCGGTGTCGAGGATCGAGAAGATTCCGCGCGAGAGCGCCCCGCGCCGTAGTAGTGCCGTGCGTGGACCAGGCGTGCATGAGATCGCGTACGGAGGCGACCACAATCGCGGCGCCCACGGCCAGGCTCACGAAGACCGCGACGGCGAGGATCTCCCATCGGCTGTCGAGCGCCGTCGAGTAGGTCGTCGTCCAGTTTCCGGGATAGAGACCCATCGGTACGAAGATCAGCCCGACCCCGAGAAGAACCCGCAGGATCGCCCGACGTTCCGAAGCGGTGGGATCCGGATCCGTGCCCGCCTGCATTCGACGGAACCACCCTTCGATCAGCCATGAGAGGAGTGTTCGTACGAAACGGCCTCCGGCCCCGGAAGCGCTCCCTCTTGGATCGCCCTTCGGAAAGCCGAAGCGCAGGAAACATGGTCCGAGGGATCGTCGAGGTCGAAGGAAATCGGGAACCGATCGAGGCCCGGGGCCTCCGCAAACTCCGCTGGGGTCGTCAGATCCCGCATCGGTGCCTTGGATGCATCCCGCTTCCTCGAGCGGGTGGCATGACCGATATTTAGGACCAACATATATTCGAAACATATGTGGCAACGCGGACAGTGGCCTTGGACGGGGAGGCCTACGAACTGCTTCGCCGAAGCAAGAAGAGCGCCGAGAGCTTCAGCGAAGTAGTGAAGCGACTCGCGCGCGCACTCGAATCCGTTTCCCAACTCGAGGTTCTAGATGTTACCGAGCCGCTTGCCGTGGACGCCGCCCGATTGGGCGGCGAGTGCGCTCGTCGTGGAAGTTCGGTGGGCAGCCTGGATCTTATCGTGGCGGCGGTGGCCAAGCATCACCGCGCCACGATCCTGACCAAGGACTCGGACTTCTCCAGGATCCCGGGAATCGCGGTCGAGACCTACTAGCTCACGGGTGGTCCTGAACCTCCGCAGGCGTCTCAGATTGCCCTCGAACCCGATCGATCGATTTCGGTTCAGCGGGTCCTGAACGTCGTTTCGAGCCTACCCATCACTTCGATAGAAACCCACTCCGCCCCGGGGAAGCCCTCCCCGCCCGCCGATATGATTTTATGAATTTTAGTAAATACTAATAC
>JABEUK010000164.1 GCA_013044425.1 Thermoplasmata archaeon
GGCCTCGGCGGGTCACGTGATCGATGACCCCGATGAACGGGAGCTTCCCGATCCGCAACGCGTTCGCTGTGACCACGTCTCCGCACGTCGAGAAATCGGTCAGTAGGCGCATCTCGCGATCGGCTTCGGCCCCGGAGTAGACCGGGGAGTACCGGTGGGCCAGCGCCGGTCTCAGCGATTCCGGAACCGCCCAGGCGGTCTCCTCACTTGACGCGGAGGGCGTACTTCCCGGCGGCATGGATCCCCATCTTCCGCGCGATCTCCGACTTCTCCGGATCGATCACGATGAGGTACCCCTGCCACTCGCGCGAGACCTCGCCCCCGCATCGGGGGCACTTGTTCTGCTCGGTGATCGAGCTGCAACTCTTGCACGCCTTGAGATTGATCATGCCGCTTTCTCCGCCGGAGGAGCGGGGGCTGCCGCGGGCGTCGGCTTCGCCGAGCTCGCCGGCTTGGCGGCCTCCTTCTTGGCGGGCTTCTTGCCGCTCTTCTCCTCGGTCTTCTTGTGAGCGTCCTGGATCCACTCGAGCCGGCCGAGCCCCGGCTGGCGCATCGTCAGCCCGATGCGGCTGTCCCGGGGCGAGATCTCGGAGAGCGAGAGCGATACGACCCGGGCCCGGGCCTTGTAACCGACCTTGAGGTCCCGCTTGGTCTCGACCCCGACCAGGCGCTGGTTGTGTTCGTCGATGTTCACGCGATCGTCCATGATCTGAGAGACGTGCAGCAGGCCGTCGAGCGGCCCGAACCGCACGAACGCGCCGAACTTGCGGATCTCCACGACGGCTCCCTCGACGACCTCCTGGATCTCGGGTCGGAAGAGCAGCGCCTGGTACTCCACTTCCTGGTAGACGCCGCCGTCTCCGTGGATGATGTGGCCCTCCCCCACGGGCTTGACGTCCCGGATGATCACGGTGAGATTTTGGCCGTCGACCAGCTTCCCCTCGAACTGCTGCTGGGCGAGCTCGGTGAGCACGCCTTCCAATTGGGCCCCCAGGCGCTCCGGAGGGATCCGGACGACGTCGGACCGGTGGTCTAGATAGTACATTCCAGAAAACTGACTCGGGGACGATATAAGATGGTTACTCACACCAGCCGAACGCGGTCACGGCACCGGGAGTCCTAGCGCGCGGTCGGTGATGGCGATCGACGTCGGACCGTCCCGGGCGAGGTCGAACATCGCCCGGATGGCGTCGATGCTCTCGGGAACCACGATCGACTCCTGGTGGATCGCTTGGAAGAATTCGACGGTAGGTCCGTTCACGGCGATCCCGTTCTCCCAGAGGACGTTCTCCATCACGTCGTTGTGCCCGAGCCCCCGATCTCGTCCGAACTCCATGACCTGGGGCGTGCCGTCGATCCGCTCCCACTCTCGGAAGACGAGGAACCGCGGGGTGCGGCGGAACGCCTCCACCAGTTCGGCCGCGTCCGCCGGGGGTCGGCGCAGCCGCACCCGGTTGACGTGCACGTGCATGAGCGTGGTCGGAACGATCACGGCCGTTGTCGCGATCGGTAGGTTCGGAAAGATGGTCCGGACGTCGGGCCCGTGGTGCGACGGGAGGTGGAAGTTCGGCAGGATGCCGTTGATCGGGCCCCGTCCGGACTCCGGGGGATCGGCGGCACGACGCACGAGCGTGGCCTGCCAATCCTCCACTCCGTAGCGAGGTTCGAGAACCGCGGCCGCCCGCGCAAGCCCGGTCGTGTTGCACGAAACGACCCGGACCGTACGCTTTCCTCGGGCGGCCTCGAAGTTGGCCAGCGCGCTGAAGGAGACCTCCGCGACATCGGCCTTCTCCCCGCCTTGGAAGATCGCACGAACCTTCGCATCGCGGTAGAGCGACGCATTCTGTCGGCCGATCTTCTCCGGCGCCGCGTCCACGACCACATCCACGTGGCCCAACAGGTCCGAGAGCATCCCGGCGACGGGAAGGCCCGCACGCTCGAACTCGGCGCGCGCCCCATCTCCTGCGATGAACAGGGGGTATCCGTTCGTGACCGCCCGCTGGGCCTCGTAGCTCGGGTGGGTCTTCGTGACCCCGACCAGCTCCATGTCCGGCTGCTTCGCAACGGCATCGGCGACCCGCTTGCCAATCGTTCCGAACCCGTTGATCCCGACCCGCACGCGCATGGAGGAGCTTGCCCACCGGAGCCGAGCGGGCGCCATGATAAAGGAGTTACCCGAGGCCGACCCGGCCGCACGAACGCTTTTAGCGCGGGTCGCGTCCTCGGTCCTGACCGACATGGACTTCGAACTCAGCGACGAGGAGCGGGCGTTCCAGGCGGCGGTTCGGACGTTCGGCGACCGAGTGCTCCGGCCGCACGAGAAGCGGATCGACCAGGACGGTCGGATCCCGGACGAGATCCTGCGCGAGATGGCCCACCTCGGGCTGCTCGCGATGCCCGTCTCGACCGACTACGGCGGGATGGGCGCCTCGGCGATCCTGACCGAGCTGGCCGCGGAGGAGATCGGCCGCGGCGACTTCTCCATGGCGACCGCCGTGTTCTTCCTGCTCGAGGCCGGCTGGGGGTACATCCTCGGCCAGCACGGAACGGACGCGGCCAAGCGCGAGGTGCTGCCTCCCGTCTGCGCGGGGAAGGCGTTCCTCGGCATCGCCACGACCGAGCCGACGGGGGGAAGCGATCTCCACGCCATGCATACCGAATCGCGACGGGATGGCAGCTCCTTCGTGATCCGCGGCGAGAAGGCGTTCCTCTCGGGTGTGGAAGAGGCGAAGCGCCTCGGTGGGGGCCACCTCACCCTGACGAAGGCCCCCGGAAAGGGATTCAATTTCATCTACGTGCCCACCCGCTCCGAGGGGGCGACCACCCAGAAGTTCGAGAACATGGGCCGGATGGGGATCTCCACCGGCGCAATCACGTACCGCGACGTGCGCGTACCCGAGGGCTACCTCGTCGGTCAGGAGGGCCGCGGATTCGATTACGCGATGGAGGGGTTCTCGGTCGCGAGGACGTTCGTGAGCGCGGCCTGCGTCGGCGCGGCCGAACGAGCGCTCGAGGAGGGAATGAAGTACCTGCGCGAGCGGCAGGTCTTCGGTCAGCCGCTCGGCAAGTTCGAAGGTCCCCAGTTCGAGCTCGTGGACCTCTACACGCAGGTCGAAGCGGTCAAGTGGCAGTGCCGTCGCGCGGCATGGTTGCTCGATCGGTACACGCTCCGGGGCGATTCCTCGCACCGGTCCGAGGTCGATCGCGCGGTGGCGAGCGTGAAGCTTACGGCCCCCCAGATCGCCTTCGAGTGCGTCAAGCGGGTGATGATGTGGTACGGGGCATCGGGCTACACGAAGGACGTAGGGCTCGAGCTCGGTCTGCGCGGGATCATGTCGTACATGGTCGGGGCGGAGGGAGGGCTCAACATCATGCGCATCATCCTCGGTCGAGAACTCCTCGGCCGCGACTTCCTTCCCTACAAGTGATCGGCCGATGAATCGCCGTGGGAAGGCCTCTGCGGCTCCGATCGACGAACGCGGCTTCCATCGATGGGTCGCCTCGCACCTTCCCGCGGGGCGTACCGGCGCCCTACCGATCGGAGACGATGCCGCGGCGCTGAGACCGCCGCGAGGCTCGGTCGCCGTGCTCACGACCGACGCGCTGATCGAGGGGACCCACTTTGCGGCCGGATCTCCCCCGCGGTCGATCGGTGCCGCGGCCGCGGGGGTGAGCCTGTCCGATGCCGCTTCGAAGGGAGCCCGCCCCGCGGGGATCCTGATCGCGCTTCTTCTTCCGCCGGGGACGTCCCGGCATTGGGCCGAGTCCGTGCTTCGCGGGGCCGAGGCCGCCGGAGCCCGCTTTGACGCGCATGTGGTGGGGGGAGACACGAAGCCCGCCCCGGTGCGCGCGGTGATCAGCACCGTTGTGGGATGGGGGACGGCGGGATCGTTGGCCCCCCGGAGCGGAGCCCGGCCGGGCGACCTCCTCGTCACGACCGGATCGGTGGGCCGCGGGGGCTCCGCTTGGCGCCGGTGGAGAACCCATCGGGGAGGCCGGCGCGACCTGCTTGCGCTGCTCGACGTGCGCCCGCGCGTGCGGGAAGGGCTCGCGCTCGCCCCACTGGTCCACGCGATGATCGACACCTCCGATGGCATCGCGGACTCGGCCCACCTCCTGGCCCGGGCGAGCCGGGTCCGCCTCCTCCTCGACCCGGACCGCATCCCGTGGGACCGATCGATCGCCGCGCTTCCACGGGCGGCGCGCGAGGAGGCGGGATTCTTCGGGGGAGATTACGAACTCCTCGCAGCGGTGCCGAGCTCGGCCCTGCGCCGGGCCGTCCGCGCCGTCGGATCGGTGGGAGGTCGGCTCCACGTCGTGGGACGAGCGGAGCGCGGCACGGGAGCGTACCTTTCCGGACCCTCGGGCCTTCGCCCGCTCCCGAGCGCCGGCTGGAGCCCGTTCCAACGCGCGATGAAGCGACACCAAAACCGTGCGGCACCTTCGCAGGGCCGTTAGGCTCAAGTACCGTCTCCCGACTCGCCGCGCACCCTTTGAGGGAATGAATATGGCGAGCGATAGCACCACGGTCAACCCGTTCGAGACGGCGAAGCGCCAGATCGATATCGTAGCCGACCTCCTCCATCTGGACGGCGGCGTTCGCGAGGTGCTCAAGAGCCCCAAGCGCGAGCTCACGGTCAACTTCCCCGTCCGCCTCGATAAGGGTGACTATCACGTGTTCACCGGCTACCGGGTCCAGTACAGCATGGCCCGGGGCCCGACGAAGGGAGGCATTCGCTATCATCCGCAGGTCACGCTGGACGAGGTCCGCGCGCTCGCGGCATGGATGACGTGGAAGTGCGCCGTCGTCAACATCCCGTACGGCGGAGCGAAGGGCGGCGTCATCTGCGATCCAAAGCAGATGAGCAAGGGAGAGCTCGAACGCCTCACTCGCCGCTTTGCGACCGAGATCTCTCCGATCATCGGCCCGGAGATCGACATCCCGGCACCGGACGTATACACCGACAGCCAAACGATGGCCTGGATCATGGACACGTACTCGATGCAGAAGGGATACTCCGTCCCGGGCGTCGTGACGGGCAAGCCGATCAGCATCGGGGGCAGCGAGGGCCGGGGCGAAGCGACGGGGCGCGGCTGCGCCTACGTCATTCGCGAAGCCGCCCAGACCATCGGCGTCCACGTGAAGGGCGCCTCCGTGGCGGTCCAGGGATTCGGCAACGCCGGATCGGTCGCGGTGAACCTCCTGCACGATGAGCAAGGCGCGAAGATCGTCGCCGCCTCCGACACCAAGGGCGGCATCTACAAGCCCGATGGCTTCAATCCGCACGCGGTCGAGGCGCATAAGGCGAAGACCGGCTCGGTGGTCGGATTCCCGGGCGCGAAGTCGGTCTCGAACGAGGAGCTCCTCGAACTTCCGGTCGACGTCCTGATCCCGGCGGCGCTGGAGAACCAGATCACCAAGAAGAACGCCGACAAGATCCAAGCGAAGATCGTCGCGGAGGCTGCGAACGGCCCGACGCTTCCCGAGGCCGACGAGATCCTCTTCCAGAAGAAGATCACCGTGCTGCCCGATATCCTCGCGAACGCGGGGGGTGTCACGGTCAGCTACTTCGAGTGGGCGCAGGACCTGCAGGGGTTCTTCTGGACGCTCGACGAGGTCAACCAGCGCCTCGAGCGGGTGATGGTGAAGTCCTACGCGGACACCCACAAGATCGCTCAGCAGTACTCGATCCACAACCGGACGGCGGCCTACGTGCTCGCGATCCAGCGGGTCGTGGACGCCATCAACATCCGCGGCTTCTATCCGTAGGTCGGGGAGCGATGGTCGACTTCCCCCGGTGCCGCGTCGCGACCTGGAACGAGGTCGACCGGTGGGCGGATGAAATCGCCGCGCAGATCCGGGCTGTCGACCGGATCCCCGACACGATCGTCGGGCTGACCCGGGGCGGCTGGGTCCCCGCGAGGGTGCTGGCCGATCGGCTCGCCGTCAAGCGGCTCGTCTCGCTCCGCGCGCAACACTGGGGCGTCACGGCGACCCCTCAGGGGAAGGCCGAGCTCACGGAGGGATTGAGCAGCTCGGTCGCGGGAGGGAACGTGCTGATCACGGACGACATCACCGACACGGGAGAAAGCCTCGCCCTCGCGCTCGAGGCCGTTCACGCTCAGGGACCGAAGCGCGCGGAATCGGCGACGTTCCTCCACATCTCGCACGCACGGCACAAGCCCACCTACTTCGCGGAGGAGATCCCGAAGGAGTCCTGGGTATGGATCGTCTTCCCGTGGAACTACTGGGAGGATCTCGGCACGCTCGGGACCCGGGCGCGGGAGATCAACCCGAGCCTCGAGGAGATCGGGAAGGTCCTGCGCGAGCGCTGCGGGATCTCCATCCCCGCGGAGCACCTGGAGCACGTCGCGCGCTTGCAGGGCTGGGAATAGGAAGCGCGGCCCGGCTCGCGCCTCACCCAGGGGCCAGTTCGGCAGAGCCGCGGTTCAGGACCGATTTGAAGTGCTGCTGGAGGATCCCCGCGGCGATCACGAGGCCGAGGCCGAGGATGACGAAGCCGATCGTCAAGGGCAGGCCCGCCGCGGTGCGCAGGTTCTCCAGGTACTGCACGAGATAGATCACCCCGTAGCTCATGAATCCGATCCCGATGATCGAGGTCGTCGCCACGACGAAGGAGCGAGGGAACCGCCCGAGGGAGAGGTAGCGCCGCAGCGCCCGGCCGCACTCCCACACGAGGCCGCCCAGGACCCACCAGATCATCGCGCCCTGGAAGAAGGACAGCAGCGCGTCGAGCGCCCCGTGGGGATTGGTGGTGTAGGCATTGTACCCTGCGAGGAAGCCGACGCCGACGAGGAGCACCGAGAACAGCCCGAACCCGAAGGCGACCGAGCCCGTGCGCACGTCCCGCGACGCGGAGCGCACGGAGTCGATGATCGCCTCGTCGATGTCGAACGTCCAGAAGATGAGATAGATCCCGAGGAGGATCGCGATCCCGACCACTCCCCAGACCAGCACGCCGCCGGCGGCGGCGATCCCGAGGACGAGGAGGACCAGCGCGACCGGGAGGATCGTCTTCGCGCGCAGCTTCGGGTCCTTCATCGCGCGGACGATGGTGTAGTACGTCGATTCGATGCTCGCGTTCTGGCGGATGTAGACCTTGTGTACGCCGTCGATGCGCAGGCGCGAGGCCAGGATCGGGAAGAGGTGCTCGTCCTCGGCTCCGTCGCTGACGAGGTGGGCGGAGGTGGCGTGTACGCGTTCGAGGACGAGATCGAACTGCTCGGCGACCCGGGTGTCCGATAGGAGGCCGACCTTGGGGGATCCGGTCAGTACGCAGACCTCTCCCTCTTCCCCCAGCTTCGCGATCTCGTCGAGGATGCGGACCGCCGCGAACATCGCGTTCGTGTCGCTGTCCTCGGGGTCGGCGATCCCCAGTCGCGTCGCGGCGTCGATGACGGCCGCGCGTCCGACGATCGGTCCGGCGACGCCGGCCTTGCGGCCGAGGTCGTCATCGCGATCGATGCACACGACCAAGCGCATGGCGCTCGTCGAAGGGTGCCCCGGAGCTTAACCGTCTAGGTGCGACGGGCGCCCCTCCGTCTCCCCGGCGCTCTAGCGGGAAGCGGGAGGATTCTCGGCGGCGGAGCTCCTGCGCTGGAACCGCATCGCTCGATGCGCGACGTGCCTCAGCTGCATCGCCAACCGCACATACACGCTCCAGCCGATCAGGAAGAAGATCCCCATGAAGAGGGCATAGAGCGCGTTGCCCGAGCTCGCGATGAACCCATCGCCGGAGAGAGCCGCCAGCAGGAGGAACAAGAACCCCCCGACGGCCTCGAAGGTGAGGCGGGAGCGGTGCAGACGTCCGACCAGGGCGACGAGGGCGAGCCCGAGGAGCACGAGCAGGACCGCGAGAACGGCGTGCACCGAGAGCCACCCGTACGAGCCCGCGCCCGGTCCGAAGAGGGTGGAGACGGAGGCGGGGATGTTCGGACCCCAGACCGACACGCCGACGCCGATGACGAACTCGGCGAACAGTCCCGTGAGCAGGAGCATGACGAACAGACGAGGAAGGATCGTAGCGTGTGGGTCGACCGGCGGCCCGCGCCCTCCGGGTCCCCCGGCCCATGGCTCCTCGCGGTTCTCGCTGGTTCCCATCCTCGGCCCACTTGCACGTCCGAGCCGGGAGGAGGTCTTGAGTCCAACGGGTTCCGGGCAACCCTCGCCGAGCCGGGAGAAGCGCGTGTCGGGTTATGGTTATAATCCAGAGGCCCCCCTCATCGAAGCGCCCATGGGCGAGCTTCCGGACAAGCGCACCGCGTTCATCGAGTGGTACCTCGAGGTCATCGAAGCGGCCCAGCTCACGGACAAGCGCTACCCGGTCAAGGGGATGAACGTCTGGACCCCGTACGGGTTCCGCGCCCGACGGTGCCTGGATGCGGTGCTCATCCGCGAGATCGAAGCGACGGGATCGGAGGCGGTCGAGTTCCCGGCGCTGATCCCTTCGACGGAGTTCGCCAAGGAAGCCGAGCACATCCAGGGGTTCAACGCCCAGGTCTACTGGGTGACCAAGGGGGGACTCGCCGAACTCGACGTACCTCTGGTGCTCCGCCCCACGAGCGAGACCGCGATGTACCCGATCTTCTCGCTGTGGGTGCGATCGCACCGGGATCTCCCGCTCAACGTCTACCAGATCGTGAACACCTTCCGCTACGAGACGAAGACGACGCGACCGTTCCTGCGCGTTCGCGAGATCCACTTCTTCGAGGAGCACACCTGCCAAGTGAACGAGGACGCTGCGACGGCGCGGGTCGCCTCCAATCTCGACGCCTTCGCGAAGATGGCCGCGGCCCTCGATCTACCGTACCTTCCCGTTCGCCGCCCGGAGTGGGACAAGTTCGCCGGAGCGTTCTACTCGATCGCGCTCGACATCCCCGTCGGCGAGGGCCGGACGCTCCAGATCGGCAGTATCCACCACTACCGGGAGAACTTCTCCCGTCCGTACGGGATTCAATACGAGGCGAGCGACGGGAGCACTCACTTCGCCCACCAAACGACCTTCGGACTTTCGGAGCGGCTGCTCGGGGCCGTCGTGGCCGTCCACGGGGATGCCAAGGGGGTCGTCTTCCCCTCCGCGATCGCGCCGCACCAGATCGTCATCGTCCCGATCCCGGCGGCCGCGGGCACCGCGGATCCGGGGGCGATGGCCGAGGGAATCGCGAGCCGCCTACGGCAGGGAGGACGGCGGGTCCATGTCGATGCCACCGACGCTCGACCCGGAGCGAAGTACTACTTCTGGGAGCTCCGCGGCGCCCCGCTTCGCCTGGAGATCGGTCGCCGCGAGGCGGAGCAGGGAACGGTGTCGGCCACCGACCGGCTCGGCCGCAAATCGACCTTCCCGCTGGAGCACGTCGAGGTCGAGGTCGATCGGCGCCTCGCCGATTTCGATCGCGCGCTGATGGAGCAAGCTACGGAGCGCTTCCGGGCGTCCTTCGCGTACGCCGATTCCCTCGCCGAGCTCGCGGGATCTACCCAGATCCGGGTGGTCCGCTGGTGCGGTGGGGAGCCGTGCGGCCGCAAGATCGAAGAGGCGATCGATGGGTCGGTGCTCGGGATCCCGGAAGGTCCTCTTCCCCTGGAACCTCGCGCTCCGGGCCCATGCATCGCGTGCGCTTCCATCGAGGGCGGCGCCTGGGCGCTGGCGTCTCGGCCGCTGTAGGTCGATGGGCCGGCCACGGGGCCGCTCGATCCGTTATGCGCCGATCGTGCGGCCGGCGCCGACCAGAATATCGGCCTGGCCCCGAACGATATCGGAAGGGCGAACCCCCGAGAGGTCGACCAGCTCTAGGCGCGACCACGGGGCCGGAGGCGAGCCCGAGACGCGTGGCCACTCACCGGAGAAGATGAACCCCAGGTCCCAGTGCATTTCCTCGCGCGCTGCGTCCGCGCGGGGGGAAGCGTCCGAGACCACGGTCGGAGCGTCGAGACGGAGGTCGGGACGCGCGAGCTGCTCGTGGGCGATCCGGCGCGCCGCATCGTGCGGCGATTCGTAGAGCATGAGGTGCGAGGAGGGGAGCATCCATCCGGCCTGGACCGACGCGAGACGCTCCGTGTCCAAAGCTCCGAGCTCCTCCCAGTTCGCACGCGGATCGATCCGTCCGAGGAGGACCGTGCCGGGCGTTCCCGGAGGCGAGAGGACGAGGAAGGCGGAGAGGCACATTCCCAGCGCCGGCACCACCGATACACCCCGCCCCCCGGGGGGGACCTCGCGTCGCAACCGACAGAACGATCGGGCCGGGGACATGCCGGA
>JABEUK010000016.1 GCA_013044425.1 Thermoplasmata archaeon
GGGAAGACGCCCGGGGGACCGTGGGTCGGTATATAACCGCTCGCGAAGGAATTACGCTCCCACCACCGACGGAAGTGCAGGTGCCTCCCGGCCGCTCGCGCGCGGCGTTTTCCGGACCGGGCGCGCATCGGAGAGTGGGAAACATTAATCCCCGGGACGGCTCGGGGGCACCGAAGCATCATGCGACATCACGAGGTGCTCGTAGTCGGGGCCGGCCTCGCCGGCCAGCGCGCAGCGCTCGCCGCCGTCGAGGCTCGGCGCGACGTCGCCATCATCTCCAAGCTGCACCCGCTACGATCCCATTCCGGCGCGGCGCAAGGCGGGATCAACGCGGCCGTAGGAAAGGAAGATTCGATCGACACCCACATCTACGACACGGTGAAGGGCTCGGACTATCTCGGCGATCAAGACGCGATCGAGTTCTTCTGCCGCGAGGCCGGCCCGACCGTCGTCGAGATGGAGCATTACGGCACGATCTTCAGCCGGGCCGAGGACGGTTCGCTCGCTCGACGGCCGTTCGGCGGTCAGGGATTTCCCCGAACGATCTATGCGGCCGATCGAACCGGGCTCGCGCTGCTGCAGGCGCTGTGGGAACGCCTCGGCACGGAGCGCTTCACGCTCTACCAAGAATGGGATCTTACGCAGATCGTCGTCCGTGAGGGGCGGGTCCAGGGAGTCGTCGCATTCGATCGGCGCACCGGGCAGTTCGAGGGTATCGCCGCGAAGAGCGTGGTCATTGCGACGGGGCCGGCCGGCCGGATCTACGGGCGGACCACGAACGCTCACACGTGCACCGGGGACGGGATCGCGGCGGCGTACGATGCCGGAGCGTTGATCAAGGACCTGGAGTTCGTCCAGTTTCATCCGACCGCTCTCCTCGAGTCGGGGATCCTCATCACGGAAGGCGCTCGAGGGGAGGGCGGGATTCTGAAGAACGCCCTCGGGGAGCGGTTCATGGGGAAGTATGCCCCCCACGTCCTCGACCTCGCCTCTCGGGACGTGGTCTCACGGGCGATCGTGACCGAGGTGCGCGAAGGGCGAGGGTTCCCCGGGGATTTCGTCCACCTCGAGCTGATGCACCTCGGGAAGGAACGCATCGAGACCCGCCTCCAGGAGATCTGCGACTTCTGCCGCAACTTCGCGGGTGTCGATCCGGTGGTGAACCCGATCCCCATCTTCCCGGCCCAGCACTACATGATGGGTGGAGTGGGAACGAACATCCGTGGGGAGACGAACATCGCGGGGCTCTACGCCGCGGGCGAGGCGGCCTGTGTATCGATCCACGGAGCCAACCGGCTCGGAGGCAATTCCCTGCTCGAGACGCTCGTCTTCGGCAAGCAAGCCGGACTCGCGGCCGCGACGTACGCTGCGAGCGCGAGCGCACCGCAGCTCAACGACTCGGACGTCGCCGACGCCGAAGCACCCGTCCGGCGGATGATGTCCCGCACTGATGGAGAGGATCCCCAGGCCATCCGGACGGCGATGCAACGGACCATGGACCAGTATGTCGGGATCTATCGGACCGAATCGGACCTCCTCGAGGGACTTCGGCAGATCCGCGCCATCCAAAAGCGATTCGAGCAGGTACGAGTCGTCGACCGCTCGAACGTGTACAACCTCAACCTCACCGATGCGCTGGAAACGGGTCACATGCTCGAATTGGCGGAGGTGATCGTCGTCGGAGCGTTCGCCCGGACCGAGAGCCGGGGAGCGCACTCCCGAGTCGACTATCCCTCGCGGGACGATGCCCACTGGATGCGGCACACGCTGGCGCGAAAGACCCCCGACGGGCCCAACCTGACCTATGCGCCCGTGGGGTATACCCGGTGGGAACCGAAGGAGCGGGTGTACTGATGCCGGAGAAGCTGGTCACCGCCCACGTCGACGTTTTCCGGCACGATCCCGCTGGGGGAGGCGCGCCGCGGTACCAACGCTTCACGCTCGAGCTGCCCCCGCACACCCCGGTGCTGACCGCGCTGTTGCGGATCCGGGCCGAACAGGACCCGAGCCTGACCCTCCGATACTCCTGCCGAAGCGCGATCTGCGGCTCGTGTGCGATGCAGATCAACTCGAAGAGCCGGCTCGCATGTCAGACCCCGATCGGCCCCGAGATCGCCGAGCACGGTCGTATCGTGATCGAGCCGATGCGCAACCAGGCCGGCGTCCGCGATCTCGTCGTCGACCAAACGCCCTTCTGGGAGGCCTACGATCGGATGCGGCCCCACCTCATCACGGACCCGCTGCGCCCGATGCCCGAAGGGAGGGAGACGTCCATGACCCCGGCGCAGGTCGAGCAGTTCCGAGAGACCCCACGGTGCATTTCGTGCGCCGCCTGCTATTCCGCCTGCCCCGCGGTCGAGGCCGATGCGGCCTTCCCCGGACCCATGGCGCTCGCCAAGCTGTACCGCTTCGTCGTCGATCCCCGGGACCAGGCCCGGCAGGACCGCCTCTTGCGGATCCAGACCGAGGGCCTGTGGCTCTGCCTGCGCTGCCACCTCTGCACCGAGGCCTGCCCCAAGGACGTCCGTCCCTCCGAGCGTATCCGGGACCTGAAGGAGATGGCGATCGCTGCCCAGGGAGGTACCGAGCGAGGCTCGCGACATGCGATCGGATTCAAGCAGAACATCCGAGAACGCGGCCAGCTCAACGAGATGAAACTCGTCCTCCAGACCGACGGGATCCTGGGATCGATCGGACAGGCCGGCCAGGGGTTCAAGATCTGGCGGAAGAAGCCGGAGATCTCGAAGCGACCGCGTCGTATCGAAGGGATCGAGGAGGTCGAGGAGATCTACAAAGAGCTCGATCCGAAGCCCAAGGGGGACCGATGAAGATCGCGTACTATCCCGGCTGCGTCGCCCAGGAGTCCGGCCGCGAGCTCGACATGGCCACCCGATGGGTGTGCCGGGAGCTCGGCATCGAACTGGTCGAATTCCCGACGTTCTCCTGCTGCGGTTCCGGCTTCGTCGACGAGGCGAACCAGATCCTCAACGTGGCGCTCAACGCCCGCAACCTCGCCATCGCCGAACGGGCGGGGCTCGACCTGCTCACGATCTGCTCGACCTGCCAGGGGATGCTCACCCTCGCCAACGTCAAGATGACCGAGCCGGCGATGCGAGCCCGAATCGATCCCGTTCTCGCGAAGCTCCAGATCGCCTACGGAGGGAAGGTCCGGGTCAAGCATCTGCTCGAGGTCCTGGTGAACGACATCGGTATCGAGGCGATCCGGGCGAAGGTCCGTCGCCCCCTCGCCGGCATGAACGTCGGCGCGTTCTACGGCTGCCATTTGCTGCGGCCCACCTTGGAGCTCGGATCGGAGAGCGCGGAGGAGCCCCACTCCTTCGAGGAGTTGCTGACCGCGATCGGCGCGACCCCCGTCATGTACCGCGGTCGGGTGATGTGCTGTGGATTCCCGATACTGTTCGTCAAGCCTGAGACCGCGAACCGGATCTCGGGACGCCAGATCGCCGACGCGCGCGACCACGGGGCCCACGCCATGGCGACGCCCTGTCCGCTGTGCCACATCTCGCTCGATTCTTTCCAGAACAAAGCATCGGCCGCCGTGGGCCAGAAGCTGAACATGCCGGTCTTCCATCTCCCTCAGCTCGTGGGGCTCGCACTGGGAGCGTCACCGGAGGAGCTCGGTCTTCCGCGTCACCTCGTACCGGTCGAACCGGCTCTGGCCCGTATCGGGACAACCCCGTAACCGTCGCGCCGACCGCCCTCTAGGGGCCCCCGTCCTTAGTGGCCCCCTCCGACGCGGGCTCGCGGACGACCGCGAGGTGGAGTCGATCGCACATCGAGCGGAAGTACTGCGGTCCCTGCCGGCCGTACTCCGTCCGGAGATAGTCCGGGAGGGCCGATTCGGGCATCTGGGGATCGATTGCCGGTGTGAACATGCACGGAAAGACGACGAAGCGCCGGCCCTCGATATCGATCCGGTCGCTCTCGGCGGCTCCACAGAACGGGCAGGTCAGCACGCGATGGGCACCCCCCGCTCCCCCTTAGCGTTCGTCGCGCTGCCGGGTCCGTCTGGGGCGGGCCCGTATGTACCCCAAAGTCGGGTACAGCCACTACTTCATGGCCGCATCCGGAGCGCCCGAGCCTCGACAGGAGGTGCGCCCCGACGTCGCGCTCGGATCGCCGATCCCGGAAGTTTCGGTCGTGGTCGGCGCCGTCCAACGGGGGTGGTTCGTGCATGCGGCCGTCGAGTCGGTGCTCGCGCGGACCCTACCCCGCGATCAGTTCGAGATCCTCGCGAACTACCCTCCCCAAGGTTCGTGATCGGAGCTCAAGACGACGCTGCGCGGGCCCTGAGGGAGTTCGTCACTCCCACTCGATCGTCGCGGGGGGCTTGTCGGTAACGTCGTAGAGCACGCGCACGATCTCTCCAGAGAGCTCGCGCGTGATCCGTTCGGCGATCGTCTTCAGAACGCTGGGAGGAGGGGTCGCCGCGGTCGCGGTCATCGCGTCGCTCGACTCGACGATCCGCACGCTGACGGCCTCCCCGTGGACCCGGTTGTCCCCCATCACGCCGACCGTGCGCGTCGGAAGCAGGACCGCGAAGTACTGCCAGGGGCGCGGCATCGTCCCCGCCCGGAAGGCGCGTTCGACCTCTTCCTCGACGATGCGATTCGCGACGCGAGCGCGCTGCACCCGTTCGGGCGTCACGAGACCGTTGACCCGCACGGCGAGTCCCGGGCCGGGGAACGGCTGGCGATCCGGCTCGGCGATCCCGAGGGCCCGGGCGAGCGCGCGGATCTCGTCCTTGTACAGATCCCGCAAGGGCTCGACCAGTCGGAGCCGGCTGTCCGGGGGAACGCCGCCGACGTTGTGGTGCGTCTTGATGGTGTCCCGAAGCGAACCGCCGCTCTCGATCCAATCCGGTGCGATGGTCCCCTGGACCAGTCGGTCGGTGCCGAACCGATCGGCCTCGATCTCGAACAGCCGGATGAACGTCGCGCCGATCCGACGTCGCTTCTCCTCCGGGTCGACGATGCCGTCCAGTGCCTCGAAGAAACGGGCCGCGGCATCCAGGACCTCGTAGCGCAATCCGTTCGCCTCGAAGAGCGCGCGGACTCGCGCTACCTCGCCCTCCCGCAGGAGACCCGTGTCGACGAAGATCGCCCGCGCCCGATCACCCACCGCGCGTTGGGTGAGGATGGCCGCGGCGGTGCTGTCGATGCCCCCGGACGCCGCGACGAGGGCGCGACCGGGGATTTCCGAGCGCAGCCGCGGGAGCGCGTCCTCGATGAATCGCGCGGGGTCGGTCACGCCCGGTCTCCCGGGAGCGCCGCGGGCTCTTCTCGCCATTTCGCCCGGTACTTCTGGAGCTTCTCCTCGAGCGCCGGATACTTCAGGGCCAAGATCTCGGTGGCGAGGAGGGCGGCGTTCTCGGTAGCATCTAGCCCGACCGCGGCAACGGGCACCCCCGGAGGCATCTGGACCACCGAGAGCAGGCTGTCGAGGCCGAGCCCTCGATGCAGGGGCACGCCGATGACCGGCTTGAGCGTGCGTGCGGCCACCGCTCCCGGCAGCGCGGCCGAGAGTCCCGCCATCGCGATGAACACATCCGTACGGGGGTCGGCGGTCAAGCGATCGACCTTGTCCGGGTTGCGGTGGGCCGACGCCACGTGGACGTCGCAGGCGATGCCGAACTCGATCAGGCGCGTGCGGACCTTCTCCGCGAGCTCGAGATCGGACGCGCTCCCCACGAGCACTACGACCTTCACGATTCCACGGAGAGGTTGCGGAAGAAAAGGCTTCGGGAGGTCCCTCACCATACTCTCATAGCACGGATGCCCTCCGCTCCCCGATGACCCCCCACCGGCTCCATGGAGGCGGCCGATTCCGGACCTGGCTTGGGACCCGGCTCGGAGGCGATGAGGTGACGGGCGACCGTGCCCTCCGCCGGATCCTACACGCTGCCGGCGCGGTGGTCCTGATCTACTACCTCTTTCCCCCGAACCTCCTCGTCGTCATCCCGAATTTCGTCCTCCCCCTCCTCACCGTTTCGGCGCTCCTCGTTCTGGAGGCGCTGCGTCTCCGGGGGACGATCGAGATCCCGACGATCCGACCGTACGAGCAGCACCGCCTCGCGAGCTACGCCTACTTCGCGGTCGCGCTCGTACTGGCGGTCCTCCTGTTCCCGCCGCCGATCGCCGCGGCCGTCGTGCTCGGAACGTCCCTGATCGACCCCCTGATCGGCGAGCTTCGCCGACCGAATCCGTACCGGGCCGCCTACCCGTGGGTCCCCTTCGCGCTGTACGCGGGGCTCGCGTACGTCGCGTTCATCGGGTTCGGATCGTGGGCCCCCGTGCCGGCACTCGCCCTCGCCGTGGTCGCGGCCGCGCTCGCGCTCCTGGTGGAGCGGCCGAAGTGGACCCTGGTCGACGACGACCTGGCCATGACCCTGATACCGGCGGTCGCGGTGTACGCGATCGTGTGGCTCTCGCCAGGGTTCGTTCACTGAGCCGTCGACGCGGCGTCACGTGCCCCACGACGGGCGGCCTCGAGCGCGGCTTCGAGCGGGGCACCGGGTTCGCCGACCGCGGTCGCGGCCGATCGGTTTCCCCCGCCCCTTCCCTCGAAGATCGGTAGGGCGAGGCGCAGGAGCGCGTCCGCCGCGACCATGGGATCCGAAGAGCCGACGAACAGGGTGCCTTTGTCCTCGCGCTCCGAGGCGAGGAGCGCTACGCGGCCCGGAAGCCGTGTGAGCAGTCGCGAGAGTTCCATCAGCTCGTTCCGATCGAGGTCGATCCGGGCGTGAACGATCGTTCGGCTCCCGGCGGTTTCCGAATTGCCCGGATCGGTCGAAAGCCGGTCCGCGACCGCGCGCAGGTCGTCGCCGCGCCGCCCCTTCTCGGCCCGGCGCGAGGCCTCCACCTCCGAGAGCAGCCGATCGATCCCCTCGGGGATCTTCTCGAGGGGGACGTGGAGACGGCGTGCCGCTTCGCGCAGCACCTCTTCGTGCTCGTCCCGGAGGTCGAGCGCCCGCTCGCCGCTCGCGTACGTGAGCCGAACGATCCCGTCCTGGATCCGCTCGACCCCGAGGAGCGCGACCGCACCTACCTCGCTCGTGTGGGTACAGTGGGTACCTCCACACGCCTCGACGTCGAAGTCGCCGATGTCCACGATCCGCAGCTCCTTGCCGGGCACGGCCCCTCCCTGGTAGAGCGTGAAGCCGAAACGCCGTTCCGCCTCGTTGCGGGACTCGAAGTAACTCTTGACGGGTCGGTCCTCGCGCACGATCTCGTTGACGCGCCGCTCGACGCGCCGGAGCTCGTCCCGGGTGAGGGGCCGGTAGTGGGTGATGTCGATCCGCGCCGCTTCGGTCCCCTTGTACGCACCCGCCTGCCAGACATGCGGTCCGAGGGTCTCTCGGAGCGCTCCGTTGAGCAGGTGCGTCGCGGTGTGATGCTGCATCAGTTGGACGCGGCGCGCCCGGTCGATCGTCCCGTGGATCCGATCCCCCACGCGGAAGGGGATGGGGGCATCGAGGCGGTGCAGGACCCAGGGTCCCTTGCGGAGAACGTCGGTGACCGCGATCTCACCGAGGTGCCCGGTGTCGTGGACCTGGCCACCCCCTGTCGGGTAGAAGTACGTCCGATCGAGAACGACGAACGGTCCGGCCGTCCAGAGTACGTGGGCGTCGAACGAGAGGGTGTACGGATCGAGATAGTACAGCACCTCGGTCGCCGCAATCGCTGCGGGGATCTCCGGGAGGCTCTCCGAGTGCTCCACGTAGTCGCCGGTCGGGGTCTCCTGCTCGTGCCGGCTCGCGACCTTCGAATAGAAATCGGTCGGGACCACGGGAGGGTTCGAGATCAGCGTCACCGCCACCTCGGGAGGCACGCCGAGCGAATCGTACCACTCGACCAAGTTCTCCTCCGTGATGCGTCCCCCGGACGCGACCGCCCGCTCCTCCTGGCGTCGCAGCATCGGCCGCGCGCGCTCGAGCGCCTCGCCGTACCGCTCGATCTCCGCGGTCAGCAATCGATCGCGGTCGTCTCGATGGGCGCCGACCTCGGGGTAGTCGTGCGCGACCTCCCGGGCGACGCGCTCGATCACGGAGATGAGGTCGGGCGCCTCGGGCACCCGGGCGAGCACGCGGAGCCCGCGCCGGATGAGGAGCCGCGCAAAGTATCCCTCCTTCGAATTGGAGGGAACGACCCCGTCGGTCAGCATGTAAGACAGGGTGCGGGCGTGATCGATCACGATCGCCGCCTCACGCGGAGCGAGGGTTCGCCGAAGCTCCTCGTAGGGCGCGCCGAAGACGGGCTCGTAGGCGGTCTTGGTGCCGTGGCTCATCCAGACGAACCGTTCGAGCCCGTACCCCGTATCGACGACCGTCATCGGCATCGGGCGGATCCCATTCGCATCGCGCACGTATTCCATGAAGACGAGAGTGGCGAGCTCGAGCCCGGCGAGGCCGACGCTCAGGGACGGGCCGAGGTTGCCCCCGCCCTCCCAGGTCTCCTCCTTGTAGGTGATTGCCCGGGGGTCGGCCCCGAGCTCTCCGAGGAGGCCGTGGCAGAGCTCGACACAGCGGTCCTTGAAGTAGACCTCGTGGTCGGGGCGGTTGAAGGCGTGGTGCGCCATCATCTCGAATTCCGTGAAGTGCCGGCCCGACACGCCGACGTCATCGATGTCGATGAATCGCAAGCACGGCTGGGAGATGGTGAGCGGGTTGGCCGGCGGCGGGATCGCCCCGCTCGTCACCCACGGTTGAAAGTCGTAGATGCTCGCCTGAGTGAAGAAAACGTCATTGCGCCAGCGCGCGACCGTAGGGTAGCGACCGATGCGGGTGTGGCCGCGGTGCTCGAAGTAGCCGAGGTACGCCTCGCGCATCTCGTGCATCGAGTACGAGCGCCGGAATCCGGGGTGGCCGATGAAGGCGTACGGCGCGCAGGGGGCTTCCTGGCATCGGGTGTGATCGCCGAGGGTCCAGAACGCCGACCCGCACTCGGTGCACGTCCGGCGCTGGAACCCCTCGCGATGGAAGAATGCCAGATCGTACTCGCTCGGGTCCATCGTCCCACGCTCGGACCGTTCCCGGCCCTTAAGCCGTTTGGTCGAGCGAAGGGAGGACGAGCGACGCGGGGCCCCCACCGGCGGTCCCGAGGTGCCCCAGCTTCAAGACCCTCGATGCCTCCTCCGCCCCCGTGTCGTCCTTCGGTACGTCCTCCCCTAGGGACGCGAACCGTTCCACATGGATCCTGATCGCGGTCCGGGCGGGCTACGCCTACAACTGGTTCACGATCGGCCCGGCCCTGCCGGCGATCGGGGCGGCGTTCTCGGTCGGACCGGGGGAGTGGGGAATCCTGGTCGCCTCCTTCCTCGTAGGAGCGGGAGCGATGCAGGTCCCGGCGGGGCTGTGGGCCCGACGGTACGGTCCCCGCTCGGTCGGACTCTCCGGGGCAGTACTCCTCGGAGTCGGGAGCGTCCTCTGTGCGCTAGCGCCGTCCTTCCTGATCCTCTGGGCCCTACGGGTCGTGGCGGGGATCGGAGCGGGCCTGTTCTTCTCTCCCGCGATCGGGCTTGTCTCCTCGCTCCACGCCGAAGGGCGTCGTGGTCTCGCGGTCGGGGGCTTCAGCTCGGCCTTCAGCGCCGGGGCCGCGCTGGGCCTCTTCGTCTCGGCGATCGTGGTGGCTGATATCGGCTGGCAATGGGACCTCGCGCTCGGCGGGATCGGCCTGCTCGCACTGACGTGTATCGCGGCGTTCATCATCCCCCGGAGCGCGGGGGCCGCACCTCCTCGGACCGTTCGCATCGAACGCTCCCCTCGAGCGTTCCGGATCCCCGCGGTATGGGCCATCGGCTTCGCGTTCATCGGCCTCGAAGGCGCGGCCTTCGCGACCAGCCAGTTCGTCGTTCCCTACGGAACCCTGACCCAGGGCTGGACCGCCGCGGCGGCCGGCGCCGTGGGAATCGCCTTCGTTCTACCGAGCGTCGTGGGGGGTCCGTACGGCGGAACGGTCGCGGAACGCCGCCCGGATCATCGGACCCAGTTCGTCCTCGCGACCGTGGCGGGAGCGGCCGTACTGTTCGTCCTCCCCTGGTTCGGCCTCGTCGGGGCCGTGATGATCGGGATCGCCTTCTCCTTCTCGTACGGGTTCATCTACGCCGTCATGTACGTGGTTCCCCAGTACATGCCGGACCTCCCCCGCGAGGAGATCCCGCTCGCGATCGGGCTGTTCAATTCGATCCAGCTCGCCGGCTCGGCGGTGATCGCGTCCGCGTTCGGGTGGGTCCTCGCGGCGACCTCGTACTCGTTCGCCTGGCCGGCGCTCGCGGTGATGATGCTCCTCCCCCTCGCGGTGCTCCTCGCAATCCCCCCGCTCCGGCGCTCGTCGCGGAGGGGCGCGGTCTCCGCTGGGGGCGGTCCTGCGCTCGGGGCGGTGGCCGGCCCGTCGCGAGAGCGCGCCCCGTAGCGCAGTCGTTTCGGATCGGGCACTCCGGGCATCGCGGCGAGATCGGCCGGCAGAGGTTCTGTCCGTGTTGCACGAGGAGCGGATTGAGCGGGATCCAGTACCGGCGATCCACGACCTGCCGCAGCCTCCGCTCCGTTTCCTCGGGCGTGCGCGTTCGCACGATCCCGAGCCGGTTGGAGATCCGATGGACATGCGTGTCGACCGGGATCGCCGGGATCCCGTATCCGAACACCAGGACGCAGTTGGCCGTCTTCGGCCCGACGCCGGGCAGCGAGGTCAGCTCCTCCAGCGTCCGTGGAACCTCACCGTGGAACCGATCCAGGATCTCCTGAGCGATCTGGCGGATCGCTCGCGACTTGACCCGGTAGAACCCCGTTCCGTGGATGAGTCGTTCCACGCGGGCCCGAGGAGCGCGGGCTAGCGAGCCGGGGTCGGGGTACCGAGCGAACAGCCGCGACGAGGCGACGTCGGTCGCCTCGTCGCGGGTCCGCTGACTGAGCACGGTTCCGATCAGGACCTGGAACGGATCTTCCGCGTGGTCCCGAAGGTACGGCACGCGCCAATCGCCGCACCCGTAGAACGACGACAGTCGATCCATCACCCGTTCCCAGTCGATCGTGGGGGTCCGGGTCATCGAGCTCGCCCCTCCGCCGGAAGATGGGAGGTCGAGTTCCCGAGGATGGGAGGCGGTCCCTGACCGGGATCGGAGAGGTCGGGCTCCTCCGATGCGCCGCCTTCGAGCGAGCGGAGGAGCTCACCCACGAGGTAATCGCTGCCGGTGACGAGCACGAATCCGTCGCGATTGGCCGCCGCGCGAGCGAGTCGCAGGCCCTCCGGCGCGCTGGGAGCGATCACGACGATCGGAAAGCGGCCAGCGGCGGCCACCTTCAACGCGGCGGGGGGGATCCCCCGTTCGCTCGCGACGGGCACGAGCACCAGCGTGCGCGCGAGATCGGAGAGCGTGGAGAGCATGGCGCCGGCATCTTTCCCAAGGAGGCAACCGAAGACGATCGCGTTGTCCATCGCATCCATCGCCGGATCGATCTCACCGAGGCTCTGGCCCACCGCCCGAATGCTCTCCGGGGTATGGGCCACGTCGAGGTACACGTCCGGACGGCGGGCGATCCGTTCCATCCGGCCCCTCCAGTGGATGCTGCGCAGCCCCTTGCGCACGGAGGGCCCGTCCATCCGGGTCGAACTCGACTCGAGGAACCGGGCCCCCGCGGCGATGGCGAGTGCGGCGTTGGCCGGTTGGAACCGACCGAGGAGCGGGATCCGGACGCCCTGGAGCGTCACGGCCGGGAAGTGCACATCGAAGGCCTGTCCCACGGGGCGGAGTTCACGGTTCTCCACCCGTATCTCGCGACCGAGGTGCCACAGAGGGATCGCCTTTTCAGAGGCGAAGGTCTCGATGACGACGCGGCCCTCGGCGGGGAGGTCCCCCAGTACCCCGGTCATGCCGGCGTGGAAGATCCCGGACTTCTCGCGTGCGATGGCGGCGATCGTCGGACCCAGGATCTCCGTGTGCTCCAGCTCGAGCGTCGTGATCACCCCGACGCGCGATCCGAGGACGTTCGTCGCGTCCCATCGACCCCCGATGCCCACCTCGATCACGGCGGCGTCCACGTGCGCGCGCGCGAAGTGGTCGAGCGCGAGGGCCGTCGTGCACTCGAAGAAGGTCGCGTCCCGCTCGATGCGGCGCTCCCGGTGGAGCGTCCGCTCGGCCTCGAGGACCCGGTCGAGACCTTGGACCACCTCCGTGGGTGAGATCGGCGTCCCGTCGATCTGGATCCGCTCTCGATAGCTCGCGAGGTGTGGGGAGATGAACAGTCCCGTGCGCAGTCCGTGGGCGGATAGGATGGCCTGGGTCATCGCGGAGACCGATCCCTTGCCCTTGCTCCCGGTCACGTGGACCGCGGGGAACGAACGCTGGGGAGCCCCGAGGATCTCCAAGAGCGCGGAGATCACCTCGAGCCCGGGGCGTATCCCGAAGCGGCGGCGACGGAACAGCTCCCCGAGCGCAGCCCGATAGGCATCCGTGCTCACGGGAATCGGTGGGGAAAGGTGCGGGTCCGCTTAAGGGGCACCGCCCCGGTGCGAGCGCGCGCTCAGAACATCGAGCGCTCGCGGTACGGCCCGTAGACTTCCTGGAAGGCGCGCACGATCTCGCCGAGCGTCGCCCGCGCGCGTAGCGCGTCAAGGACCGCAGGCATCGTGTTCTCGTCCTCGGTCGAGGCGACCTTCCGCAGGCGATCGAGCGCGCTCGCGTGCTTCGAGGCGTTGCGCCGCTCGCGCAGCGCCTTCAGTCGCCGAGACTGCCGAGCCCGCGATTCCTCCCCGATCTTGAGGCGAGGGACCTTGACGGGGTCCGCGCTCGCGTAGACGTTGACCCCGACGACCTTGGCGTCCCCGCTCTCGACCTGCCGCTGATAGCGGAAGGACGCCTCCTGGATCTCCCGCTGGAAGAAACCCCGCTCGATGGCCGATACGACGCCTCCCAGCTCGTCGATCCGGTCGAAGTAGCGATGGGCCTCCTCTTCGAGCCGATCGGTGAGCCACTCGAGGTAGTAGCTGCCACCGAAGGCGTCGATGGTCTCGGGTACCCCGCTCTCGTGCGACAGGATCTGCTGGGTGCGGAGTGCGATCCGCACCGCGTCCTCGCTCGGTAGCTGAAGCGCTTCGTCGTACGAGTTCGTGTGGAGCGACTGGGTACCACCGAGTACCCCGGCCAGTGCCTGGATCGTCGTGCGTACGATGTTGAGCTCGGGCTGCTGCGCGGTGCACGAGCAACCCGCGGTCTGCGTGTGGAAGCGCATCCACCACGAGCGCTCCTTCTTCGCACCGTACTTGTCGCGCATCGTCTCGGCCCAGATGCGGCGGGCCGCCCGGAACTTCGCGATCTCCTCGAAGAAGTCGTTGTGGGCGTTGAAGAAGAAGGAGAGGCGGCTCGCGAAGTCGTCCACCGGGATCCCGCGGCGGATCGCCTCGTCCACGTACGCCATCCCGTCGGCCAACGTGAAGGCGAGCTCCTGTGCCGCGGTCGACCCGGCTTCCCGAATGTGATAGCCCGAGATCGAAACCGGGTTCCAGCGGGGCATCGTACGCGTCGCGTACTCGATCGTGTCCGTGACCAATCGCAGCGCCGGGCGCGGTGGGTAAAGGAACTCCTTCTGCGCGATGTACTCCTTCAGGATGTCGTTCTGGGTGGTGCCTCCGAGCTGGTCGGGTCCGATCCCCATATGCTCGGCCGCGAGTATGTACATCCCCCAGAGGACGTTCGCGGGCCCGTTGATCGTCATGCTTGTCGTGACCTTCGCGAGCGGGATCCCCGCGAGCAGGCGCTGCATGTCGTCGAGCGAACTGACGTTGACCCCGCACTTCCCCACCTCACCGAACGCCTCTCGATTGTCGGCATCGATCCCGTAGAGCGTGGGGTCGTCGAAGGCGATCGAGAGTCCGGATTCCCCGTGGGCGAGTAGGTAGTGGAAGCGGCGATTGGTATCCTCGGGAGAGCCGAAGCCGGAGAACATGCGCATCGACCAGCGCCGACCCCGGTACATCGTCGGGTGGATGCCACGGGTGAATGGGAACTCACCGGGGTAACCGATCCGCTCGAACGAGCTCTTCGGCGACCGCGGGGTATACAGGCGATCTACGGGTATCCCGCCGAGCGTGGTGAATTCCGATCGCCGCTCCGGGCCCTTCGCGAGCGCGGGGGCCAGCACCTCCTCTCGCCAGTGCTTCTCCGCCTCGACGAGGGGGTCGGAGCGCGGGGTGCGGGGACGGCCCGCATGTTCCGAGGTGGGCCGGGAGCGGCTCTCCGCCATGGACCGGTGAGTATCCCTGGCGGCCATAACCTCGCCGCCGCGTGGCCGGCTCGGGTTAGGGAGACGACGGTGCGAGCGCACGTCCCGGGTCGAATCGAAGGCCGACGAGGTCGCCGCTCCCTCGCCGATACATGCGCGATCCGACCCGTCGCGCGAATCGAGGGAATGCGCGCCCCGTCCAGTCCGTGTTGTCGGCGAGCACCACCGCATCCGAGGCCAGTTTCGGACGCACCGTCTCGAGCTCGAAGGTGAGGTGCGCACTGGTATGCAGGCTGTCATGCAGGAACAACCCGATCGAGGGGAGTTCCTCCACGAGCTCCGGGAGGAGGCGCTGGCTGGGGCCGATCCGGAGGTCCCAGCCGCGTCGAAGAGGCGGCGGGACCGCCCAGCCGGTCGAGCGGCCCGGTGGTAGAGAAACCGGAGATTCGCTCGTACCGAGCCGGGTCCCTCGTTGATGTAGCGGAGCGTCGATCGAGTGCAGCGTCCCGCATCGGTTCCTGCGCAACGCGAGGAGGATATGCGCCGAGGAGACGCCGCTACTGACCCCGGTCTCGATCACCTGTTCGGGGCGAAGCGTCCGCACGATCGCGTAGAGCTCGAGCGGGGCACGGAACTGGGCGTAGTTGCTCCGGCCACCGGACCGAAGCCGGTCGTGGATCTCCCGATCGACGTTCACAAAAGCGCGGGCCTCCTTCAGGGTCCGTTGCACCGCTCGCGGCGGGAGAGCGAGCAGCGCGGAGAGCCACCGCACGTTCGCACGCGCCCGTGGGTCGCCGAGCCGTCGACGCGCGGCTTCGGCCTCCGGAGGAGGCAAGAAGGCTCGGGGGAAGGTCACGCGGTTCTACCTCCCGTCCTCGGCCGGCCCGGTGGCAGCTTGGGCTCTAGGTGCGCGCGGTCGACGGTGAGTCGCCGGGCGCTGCCGCGTCCTTCGACATGCGTTTCGTCCAGCGCGATCCGCCGGTCGAAGAAGGGAGCATCCACGACGAGGGTCTCGAACTCTCCCCCCTCGCCGGCCGAGTGGAAGCGCCGCTGCTCACGGCTCCGCCGCTCGAGCTCGGTCAACAGAGCGAGATCGAGCCGTAGACCCAGGAGTTCCTCGGTCAAGGGCTCGGCCGAGAGGTGGATCATCCGGATGTCGAGTCCCGCGTCGATCTCGGCGCGGACCACGATCGATCCTTCCTTTCCCCACAGCGGTGTGTACACCTGCCGATCGATCTCGTCGGCGATGCGCGAGAGGCGCGACCATTGGTAGGAAGAGGCGATCGCTCCGGCGATCACAGGTCCGTGCGCGTTGGAGAGGGCCGAACGAAGAGCATGGTCTTCATCCGCCTCGCTGCGACCGACGACCGGCTCGGAGCGGCATCGCTTTCCCCACGCTTCCGCCTGGAGCGTCACCAGCGCGAGATTCGGCGTGTGGAACATCCAAGAATCTGGGTCTTCCGGACGAAGGACAAGAAGCTCGTCTACCGTCCATCCCTGGGTGTCGGCGAGATACGCCGAGAAGATCGAGTCCTTGCCGCCCGAGACGAGCGCAGTGACGGTCATGCTTCGCCGGTCTCCCTCTAGTCCGGGCCGGTCCGCCAGCGCTCGTACAGTCGCTCGAGATCGGTGCTTGCCCGAGGGGTCGCCCCCCACAGCCAACGTCCGGCTCCCGGCTCGACCGCGCCCAGGCGCGCCACTCGGCTCGGTCGCATCGCTCGTTCGAACGCACCCTCGCGTCCGGCCGCCACCTCGACGACCCAGCGCGACGCGCCTTCGCTCGCGAGCGCGAGACCAGGAGAGCTGAGGCCAGTCCCTTGGAGGTCCACGGAGAATCCGAGCCCACC
>JABEUK010000165.1 GCA_013044425.1 Thermoplasmata archaeon
CGCCTGAGAGGAGCGACCACCGAGCGGTGTCCCGGCCTCCCCGCTCGGATGGGTGATCGTTGGCTCGGAGGTGCTGCACCGCCCACCGCCATGCGGCGTCCTAAAAGATCGTGCCATCGCGGATGGTCGCGTCGGAGAGGCGCCGAGGGCATCGTAGCATTTCCTGCGGCCGCCGATACCACCCGGATGCCTCTCCGGTGCCGTCTAAGCGAGAGAGGCCCCGCAGCTGCCGCAGAACTTCACGCCCGGCTCGGCGTCTTTCCCGCAGCCGGGGCACACGCGCTTGGAGGAGAGCGGCTTACCACAATTTCCGCAGAACTTCCGATCCCGAGAGTTCGGAGCCTCGCACGACGGGCACGCCAACGCGTCCGGAGCGGTACGAGTCCGCTCGGTAGGCCCCGGGGACGCTCCCGTGCGCGGCCCGACCGGGGCGGTCCCCCTCCCGGCGTGGGCCCGTTCCATCGCCTGCGCCAGCTGGGCGGAGACCCTGGCCTGCATTTCGGGCGGCATGTTCGCGAGCGCTCGTCGCTGCATCTCCTGAACCGCGGTCAGTTGATCCACTGCCGACAGGGCGGCAACCGGCTCGAAGGAGAACGCCAGGACGCGAAGGCCGGCCTGTGCGGCCCCTGAGCGAACCGCGGCTTCAAGAAGGGCACCGGACCCCGTCAGCTCCCCGAGCTCGTGGGAGGCAACGGTCTGTTCGAGGGCCGCTCCCAGGATCTTAGTGATCTCGGTCCCCCCCTCGGAAGTAGATAGGCCGCGTGGCCGCGAGCCCAACTTCGCGAGAAACTCGGCGAGCGCGCCAATCGAGACCGTTACGCTCCCACGGATGGCAACGCTCGGCCCGGAACGCGTGCGGAGCGTTTGGTTCAGCGACGTTCGGACTTCCTGGGTTGATGCGAAGACCGGCGTGGCGTCAATCGCGGATCTCGCGAACCCGGCGGCCAACGGTCGGGATTCGGCCGCGGCTCGAGGGGCGCCTTCCCGCGAGAGGAGGTGCTCCCCGGGCCCGAAACAATCCAGCGCTCGTCCATTCGAACCGACGAGCACGGCCGTCTGGTCGGCTCCGACCACCATCCGCGTCCCCGTCGCAACTGCAGTCATCGGGAGTGCCGTCACGAGCGCGGAAGCGTCTTGCCCCCGGCAGGCGACGATCGGCATCAGCGCGGTGAACACCTCGCCAGAGTCGAGAAACATCCCGTCCGGAAGGTTTCCCGAGAGCCAGCCCAAGTCGGCCGGGTCGGCCTCCCCTTCCTCGATCGCTTCACGAGCCGCCTGCACAATCTGAGCCTTCGACGCCGGGAACCCGGAAAAGCCAGGATTCTCGTCACCTCCGACCCCGAAAAACGATCGGATGGATGTCGGACCCACAAACCCAAGGCCCCAGTACCAGGGCATGCATTCGCATCCGCAGCCCGGGCACTTGTTCGGGCCCGCAAGCGAGCAGGTGCACGCGGAGCCCGCGGTTGGTCCGGCTCCGTGGTCACACGGCGTGTCGGAAAAGCAGTACCGGCACATGGTCGACCGGGTCACCCGAGCTTCGCGCCGCACTCCCCACAAAAGCCGACGGTCGACGGGTTCTGATGCTGGCACTTTGGGCAGACCCGAAAGCCGAGTGCGGCCCCGCAGTTGTTGCAAAACTTTCCCGCGCCTGATGGTTTCCCGCAGACCGGGCAGATCGTGGCACGGTCGGTCGAGTCGCCGTCAAACTGGGATTGGGCCTTGACCGCGGTCTGCATCTGCTCGACCCGGGCCTGAGCCTTGGTAGCCTGCATCTCCGCCGCGAGCGACGGCGCGTCGGTGGTGCACAATCCTGCTTCGTCGTTCCAATCGTTGGGACAGACATAGAGCTTACATTTCGGGCAGATCTTGAAATGGACCCTCGCCTCGTTGACCGCTTGAGCAAAGGCGTTGTCGTGCTCTTTGTGCCAGTCGGCGGACATGCCTCGGAACTGGCTCGCTCCTCCGGCGGCCTGACTCGCCCCTTGGAACCCGCTCGAGAGGCTGCCACCCGCGCTGCTCGCCGCGCTTCCGAGGGCGGAAAGTCCCGAGCTGAGGAATCCGAACCGTCGGGAGGAAGCCGCGCTCTTGGAAGCGATGAAGCTAGAGTCGTACCCGCTTCCGCAGATGTCGCAGTGAAACTTCCACTGGAATCCCTTGTCGTTGCTCAAATCGTCGACATTCTTCGGGTGCTCGAGCAGTGCCGTAGAAATCGCCCCGAGTGCGGATGGGCGGTCCACTATAAATTTTCAGTAGGCAGTTGCCGTCAGCGCGCCTGGGCTTTCCAGTACTCCTTGAGCTTCGCCCCACACCGATCGCACTTCTTTGCGTCCAGAACCACCACCACCGCGCACGCCGGGCAGCGATATCGAACTACCGCATGGCACTTCTCGCAGGCGTCCGTGTCAGGACCGACGGGGCTGGCACACTTCGGGCACGGAATGGTAAGGGGCTTCCTGCAGGAGTTACAGACCGTCCACGCGAGGTCGATGGGGGCGACGCAGTACGGGCAGACCGGCGCGAGGGGATGGGCCCGAGTACAGAACGGGCAGGCGACGGAGTCTTCGTCGACCAGCCGACCGCAGAATCGACACGCTCTCTTATAGCCGGGCATCCGAACGGTATCTGAACGCCATACTAATACCTCCTGCGGAGCGAGCACCGCACCGAGCCCGGTCCAAGCGTCGAGCCGGTCGAACCAGGGGTGGAGTCCTCCGAACTACGGTGCGGTTCCCGCGGGGTGGCTCCCGTCCCGCTGGCCGAAATGCCTGGCGTGGGGCCGGCTCCGGTTCCGTGGCGAGCTCGGCCGCCGGGATACCTCGCGGGCCCGACCTCCGCTCGGAGTCGGCAGGGAGCTGAACCGGAGGTGCGCGCTAAGGGCCGCAACTCGTTCGGGGACAGGCGGGAACGTGCGTCCAGAACGATCGGCATGTGCTCTTGCGAAGTTCGCCTGTCGGAGGGCGTGGCCCTGCGCGCCGACGGTCCGCTGGGTGGATTCCATTTCAGGAGCGGCTTATAGCCGCCTTCCAATTGAAGACCCTGAAGGTAGATTGTACATGGCAACTGAGGATTTCGGCAAAGAGATCAAGGAAAAGGGCCTCCAACTGAAGAACTTCTTGAAGGACGTACGAGCGGTCATGGAGGAGTGGAAGTTCTCGGTAGAGGAGACGAAGGAAGGCACGCGCGTCGAGATCCATGCCATCGCACTAGTGCGCCAGGGCAAGAATGCCAAGACCTAGTATCGATTGATTCTCGACCATATCTCCGCCCGGCCCAAGACCCGGATCCGGGCGGACTACCCATTTACGGCCTGCTTCAGCGCGTTCTTCTCCACGTCGTTAAAGTGGAAATCCTGGCGCTGTTGCACGAGGTCGACGTACGCGATCACATCCCGAACGTTCTGGCGGGAGTAGTACCTCCG
>JABEUK010000166.1 GCA_013044425.1 Thermoplasmata archaeon
ACGATCGCCCCAATGCTAGTCGGCGGCGCTCAATTTCCGATGGTGACTCGGTTGCCGGGACCTAGAGCGTACCACAGGAGGATTGCCGCTATGACTAGAACGAGCAGCCCTAGCGGGCCGATCACGAACAGCAATACGAGCGCGATTAGAATGATCAACAGGGCGGCGCCGAAACTGATTCTATGGACGGACATACTTGCACTTACTCACTCGGTGATGGATGACGCTTCGCTTGATTCGGATTGAGCGACCGCTTATCGATGGCGCCCGCGATTGATGACCAATGACAGCGAAACCAACGAAGCGTAGAGAGACAGTATCCTTCCTGGAAGGGAAGAAGATGCCGCGACGAATCCGAGTGAAGTTCTCCGCGCCGAGATCGGCCGGGGCTAAGCGCGTGTCGTTCCTCGAGGGCAAGAAGTCGCCCCGGAGAACCCGCGTGACGTTCAAAGCGAAGCGATCCGCGAAGGCGCGCAGTCGCTAGCGACCCACGTACATCGATCTCGGGGGGAGGGGCACGCGTGCCCACTCCCACCCTCTGAGGAGAGGGAGGAGCGGGTTGGGACCGTCCTACCGAGCCGTGTCCTTGGCTTCCGCGCAGGGAGCCCGTCGAGACACGCTCGGGCCCGCTCCTCATCGCGCTGTCGGATTTTCCGGGACGTCCCATTGCCCGAAATCTGCACGGGCGGCACGACCGCGATCGAGTGGAGGCGTTGGTGTCCTCACTTCACCTAATCCGGTCCGTGAACCGGTCGCCGCGGGGAGACGGCTCATTGAGGTAACGTCACAGTGTCGCCCGATGTATGGTCATCCCACTAGTGCGTTGCTCTGAGACGCACGGCCCACTCTTCTCCCTTGGATCGCGACCTCCCTCGGTGACGAGGCTCGCTTTCGAGCGAGCCGGTCGTCGGGGCCATGCGATCACATCGGTGGCTTGATTTGAGTCAAGGAGAGCGCTATCTCATGATCGAGGAATCGAAGGGCTGGTCTCAGGACCTCAGTGGATCTCAACATGAAGATCGAATCGAAGCGAGCAGCGACCGTAGCCATGAGCGTACTCGTCGTCACCGGACTGCTGTTTGCAGCATTCGTGGTGATGACTCCGACCACATCTCCAAGTACCGCGACCTCCGGCTCCGCTTTTTCAACGAGCTCTCGCATCGGAGAACCCAGCGTTCGCCTTGCTGCCACCTGCGGCCAGGTTCCGGTTCCGCTCGCCTCTGCGGCGTCCTACGCCGTTCTTGCGAGTAGCACCGTTACGAGTACGGGGGCGACCGCGATCACGGGAGATCTCGGGCTCTCGCCCGGCACTTCGGTGACGGGCTTTCCTCCCGGGACAATCACCGGTCTCAAGAACGTGACAACCCCCTCCGCGGCAGGGGCCGAGGCGAACCTCACCATCGCCTACAACAACGCCACAGCACGATCGAACTGTCCGGTGACCGTCGCCGGCAACATCGGCGGGCAGACGCTGACCCCCGGCCTCTACAAGTCGACGTCCTCTCTCGCAATCTCTTCGGGAGACCTTACCTTGAGCGCTGCCGGTAATCCCAACGGCGTGTTCATCTTCCAGGTGGCATCGGCACTCACCACAACTTCCGGTCGCGCTGTTATCTTGGCGGGCGGTGCTCAGGCCGCGAACGTATTCTGGGTAATCGGAAGCTCGGCCACCCTCGGCACCACGTCGGTCATGAAGGGGACGGTCATGGCGTATGACTCCATTTCGATGTTGACGGGGTCCGTCCTCGACGGGCGGGCGCTGGCGGAGACGGGCGAGGTGTCCCTCTCTGGAAGCACCATCGTAGTACCGACCACCACCCCCCAATCGACGTATCCGGTGACGTTCGCGGAGAGCGGGCTGCCCACGGGAACCGCCTGGTCGGTCGCTCTGGCCGGGGCCTCGCTGAGTTCCACCTCCCCGACCATCGAGTTCAGTGTAGTGAGCGGAACGTACGCGTACACTACCGCCGTAGCTGGGTACATCGCGACCCCGTCGTCCGGGAGCCTTACGGTGAACGGAGCGGCGGTGGATCAATCGATCGTCTGCACGGCCGCCGCGACGGGAACCTTCAGCCTTACATTCACGGAGTCCGGGTTGCCCGCGGGGACAGGCTGGTCCATTGCGTTGAACGGAGTGACAACGAGCTCCGTTGCGACGACGATCGGGTTTACCGAGGCGAGCGGAACCTTCAGTTACGCGGTGGGGTACGTGTCGAACTACACCGCCAGCCCGACTTCGGGCAGCGTGACGATAAACGGTGCGGCAACTGGCGTGCCGATCGCATTCTCCTCCACCGGAGGTAACGGCACCACGTCACCAGGCGGCGGATCCCCCGGGCTCTCCTCCGGCGCGTGGACGCTCATCGCGATTGTCGCGGTCGCGGCCGTGGTCGCAGCGGTCGCCGTCGCCGCGGTCTTGCACCGGCGGAAGAGTCCCTAAGGGCCCACCCACACGAAGGTGCCGCCCGCCCGAGCGTCCGGAACGCGCCGCTGATATTCGCGCGCCGGCCGCTCTCGGCTAAGGACGGCCGATTACCTCGCCGCTCTCGGTGAAGCGTCGGTTCGGGGACCCCCGTGCGGTGGAGGGCATATCGTCCCGCGCGAGAGCTCTCGGAGAGTCCGGCGCAACGTGTGCGCAGCCGAGAGATGCGGGGGGAGGGGTTTGAACCGCCGATGGGTTCGAATACCGACCCCGGAGCGCCTCAGAGTCGCATGAGGTGGTCCAAGGAGTACACACGCAAACCAAGGGGTCGGGATCGGGTTCCTGTGGTCTCAGAAGCAAACCCTCGGGTGTGGTACTCGGATCTCATCGGTCCTGCCGATGGGTAGCTACCGACCCCCCCCAAGCGTCGATGGGCGGATCAATGAGGCGCCGTGCGCACTACTCTCGAGCGGGTTCTGCGATTCTCGGGAATCGAGCGTGTCGGAGTTTCCTGGTGATCTTGGGGACATCGTCTCGAGCGAACCGCCACGTCTGCTCCACGGAGGTCGGATTGGCCCCCGTGTCGTAAGGGTGCGCCACATCGTGGCGGAGCTCGCGAAGGCGGGCCCAGGGCACCTGTCGATTCGCGCTCTTGAACGGCCGGCTGATCTTCTCTGCCGCCTCGGCAAAGAGTTCGGTAGCATGTTCGACGGCGTATCTCGTCGTCGTATCAGTATCGAATACGTCGCGGCCCTTTCGAACATTGACCGCAATCACATCGGCATGGTTCAGCATTTCGTCGATGAGAAACCGGTCCCTTTGGTCGGAAGCCTTCACAACGGCACCTTCTCGGCCTCGACCTGAGGTTCGAGAGCCCAATGCAGTCCATGCCGGTTCACGAGGTCGACGTTGCGGCCCAAGGTCCTACGAAGGTCAATGCGGAGACCGGCTACGTCCAAGAGAGAGGCCGGGCGGCGCCACTCGAGCAAGAGGTCGACATCACTCCGGCTGGTAGCCTCCCGTCGGCGAACCGAACCGAAGACCCAGATCCTTCGAACCCCGTACTGCTGGGCCAATCGGAGGATTTCCTGACGGTGGGGCGTCACGATTTCCGGGATGCCGTGACCAGTCCCCAATGACACCGGGCGAATCCTCGGAACTTCGTACAGCTTCGATTTGCAACGCGGGCAGACTGCCGGGTTCTCCGGTCGCCGGACCCGCCAAGTGTAGATGCAACGATAGCAGTGGATAACGCGGCCCTTCTGTCCGGGCATAGCCAACTTAGTTATCCCAGAAAATTACTTATCTCTATCGGACAGAGATGACCCCGATTGTCCAGGGTCATGGTCCTGTGGCGTGACGGGCACAACTTCGGGACCATTCAGCACCCCCGGGCCCCTTCATCGGACTGCGGGGCCAAAGGCGGGTCCCGACCCAACGGGGACCCCCTGCGCGCAAAACTCCCCGTGTGGCAAAAGGTCCCGCAAGGTTGGGGGTTCTGTGGGCGCAGTACCGAGCATAGACTCCGGTGCGAAACGTGCGCCATACTGCCTGCGGCCCGATTCGCGTCTAGTTGGAGTAACCCCTCACGATTCGGCGTGAGGGGTTACGTTGAGAGGGTCTGGACGCGCGCGCACGCGCTCGCGCGTGCATTCGAAGCGCTCAATCCAGTGAATGGATAC
>JABEUK010000167.1 GCA_013044425.1 Thermoplasmata archaeon
CTTAGGGCCGATATACCTGCCGCCGGACCGAAGCGGAACCCTCGTCAACAAATCGGGACACAGCCCTCCGAACGGCGGGTGTCGGGGAGAGCGTTGCCCCCCGAGCGAATCGGGGAACGGTACGTGGGCGGTTCACTTGTGAAAGGGTACGCTGGTGGGCCCCACGAGCGTCCAGGCCGACCATCGGGCGGGAAGAGGTCCCGGACGGGTTGCCGGGTCGTGAACCCCCGTTGCGGAGGTTCCGGTGGATTGATAGAGCGGTCGAATCGAAGTCATTCATGCGGAACCGGCTGCGAGCGGAAGCTACGGTATCCCAGCGAACCTAGCGATTCTCCTCCGGAGACGGGAGCATCGACCCGCGTGCGAGTGAGAAGAGTCAATAGCACAGACTCCCTCTGCCGGATCGTGGCCCAAGGTGGAGGCTCTGAGCACCCGCGGACGGATGGGCAGAGCACCTTCGACCGTCCGCTCTTGTTCCGACGCCCGGCGGATCGGGAGGTGTTGGCCGCCGTCCTGGATCCCTCATCGAAGGACAGCGGGAGGGTGGGACCGACTTCCCTCCTGCCGTATCGGCTGGTCCTCCTCCCTCGGACGGAGGGTCCCCCCCTGTCCGCCGGCACCCGAGTTCGATTTTACGGCCGGCAAGGTGCCCCCCTGGACATCGAGGTTCCCCTACCGGCAAATTGGGAATCGAAACCGTAGCGTCTGCTGAGAACCCACGGGTTCTTGGGCATCGCGTGGGCCCGGCGAGTGCGGATGGGCCACGCACGTTCAGGAGATCCACAGTCCCGTGAGAGAGGTATGCTCTCCAACGTTGGTTCGAGACCCTGGATGCGGCCCATAGGTCCGGCGAGAGGACGGAGGCCGGCCATTGCAGAAATATACTGCGCTCGGGTGAGGTGGGGCGGTGTCACCACTTCCGTCCATATACACCGGACATGGGAGGGGAAAGGGAACGATGACCATCCACGCAGTTTCCGCGGTACCAAACGGCGAGGGAAGAGCGAGCCCGGGTCCACCGGAACGGGGAACAGGGATCAAGGAAGTCTTCGCGACCCGCGGCGCCGGGGGACCGGAGACGGAGGAGTCGCGGATCCTTCCGGTGCGTTTCGCGAGCGTGGACGCCACACGCCGGTGCCCGCTTCGATGCCGTCACTGCTACTACTACCGCACCTTCCCCGCGGGCGAAGACCTCTCCGATGAGGACTTTCTCGCCGGTCTTGCAACTTGGAAAGTGACGACCGGGGCCGAGTGTATGCTTTGGCTCGGTGGAGAGCCCTTCCTTCGCCCCGACCTGGTACGCGAGGGGACTCGACTCTTCCGGCGGAACGGGGCGTTCACCAGCGGGTGCGTCCCCCTTCCTCAGGGAATCACGTGCGGGATCGTGGTTTCTCTCGATGGAACCCCCACGGCCAACGATGCCATCCGCGGCCCAGGAGCGTTCCAACGTGTGATGAACACCACAGACGGTGGACGGGGACACTTGTTCCACTGTACGCTCACATCGGCCAACATCCATTCGATCGGAGAGTTCCTTGCCCGCCTCCACCGCGCGGATGCGGCGGGCGTCCTCTTCGGATTCTACTCGCCTCGTACCGGGGAGACGGGGGGATGGGTCTTGACCGATGCCGAGCGGGACACAGCGGTAGATCTGCTTCTTCGTTTGCGGAAGGAGTACGACGGTTTCCTCCTGAACACCGCACCGAGCCTGGAATTGCTCCGTCCCGGGGAGTCGATGCGGCTGGCCGCACGTTGCCCGTACCGAAACGGGGAGGCCGTAGCTCTGGACCATCGCCTCCGGGTGAAGCACCCCTGCAGTTACGGGCCGGGCGTCGATTGCCTACGTTGCGGTTGCGTCACGATGTCGCTCCGCGCGACGGCTGAGGACGGGGATGTCGCGGCACGTAACGTGCTCGATGTCCTCTTCGTCCACCGATAGGCTCCCGGCTGGCAGACCTCTACAAATGTACCCGTTCTCGCGGTGGGGGCTCTTGATTATGGCCACCGCTCTCGGAGAACCTCCCGGGTTCAGGCCCGTCCTTCTCGATCGCCGCACGGACGCCCATCGGATTCGGTGTCTGGCTGCGAATGGATGGTGGTTCCGCACGCTTATGCAGAGGGTGGGTGAGGTGTGCCGCCTTTAGACACGTAATCGAAGAACCTCTCGGTGACGCCCTCCCTGGTCCACTCCGAGCGGAGTCGAGTCCGCTTCTCGACGCGGCGAAGTTCGCTGAGGAGACGACGGTTCAGCTCTCGAGCCGACGGCCCCTCCACATCCGCCTCGATGATGAACCACTCCTCGGTCTCCCGAAAGGAGCCTCGCCCTTCGACGTACCGAAGGAGAATAGGGCGAACCGCTGCGTGCGCATGGGTGCTAACCCATGCGCGGAGATGGAACCGGGGGGATTCCTGCACGATCGGTGTAATGGGTGGGACGGGCGAAAGAGCTGTCGGCCGCCTCAATCTACAGGTCGGTTTCCCGTGATCCGGTCCGAGGCGGGTCTCATGCGAGAGAGATCGATTCGGGCCTACTAGAAATCCGCGGAGCCTTGTCAACCGGGGTTCGCGGTCAGGAAGGCTCCGTGATCTATCCCCCACAGCCGAAAACTTCCGTGGAGGCGGTCGCCCGGCCTGCGAACCTACCCTCACCGCGGCATCTGATCGACCGGTAGGTGATGGCCCTCAATGAATAGGGAGGTAGGGGAAGTGATTCGTGACGTGGAGGTCAAGAAGATATTGCATGATGATGCCGTTGTCCGTGTTGGAGGTACTCAGGACGAGCAAGAAAGAGAGGGAGGCGTTGTACGACGAATTTGGTACGAGGGTCACGTTCAGGTCGAGGGAGGATCCCGAGGCGAGAGGCGCGAGGGTTTGAGGGGACCGCGAGACTCCGAGATAATATGAAAATTGCAAGTAGTCGGTGGCACCCTCGCTCAGGGAGAGGTTGAACACCTGCAGGTTGGTCAACCCACCGGATCCCACGTAGTGCGCGCTGGCATAGAAGCCGACGGAGGAGAGCGACTGTACGGCCAGAAAGTAGAAAGTACTCTAGTCAATCAGGAGTAAGGTCGAAGCGGTCCGCGTTCATCACCCGGTTCCACGCCGCAACGAAGTCGGCCACGAACTTCGCTTCCGCGTCGGCGGAGCCATAGACTTCGGCGAGGGCCCGCAGTTCAGAGTTCGAACCGAAAACGAGATCGACGCGGGTACCGGTCCACTTCAATTCGCCGGTCTTGCGGTCGAATCCCTCGAACAGATTCTCATCCGAGGTCCCATTCCACTCCGTGCGCATGTCCAAGAGGTTCACGAAGAAGTCGTTGGTCAGCGCCTCCGGCCGCTTCGTGAAGACGCCATGCGGGGAGCTTCCGAAGTTGGCGTTCAGGACCCGCATGCCGCCAACCAGAACCGTCATCTCGGGCGCCGTGAGGGTCAGCAGTTGCGCCTTGTCGATCAGGAGTTCCTCGGCCGTCACGGTGAATCCGGTCTTGAGGTAGTTGCGAAAGCCATCCGCGAACGGTTCGAGATAGCCGAAGGACTCCACATCGGTTTGGTCCTGCGACGCGTCCGTGCGACCCGGCGCGAAGGGGACGGTCACGTCGTGCCCGGCCTTCTTCGCGGCCCGCTCGATGCCCGCGCAACCGCCGAGGACGATCAGGTCGGCAATTGACACCCTCTTTCCGTCGGACCGCGGGCTGTTGAACGCCCTCTGGATGCTTTCGAGGGTGGTCAGCACCTTGGTCAGTTGGGCGGGCTGGTTGACCTCCCAGTCTTTCTGCGGGGCGAGGCGGATGCGCGCCCCGTTCGCTCCGCCACGCTTGTCGGAGCCGCGGAAAGTCGCTGCCGATGCCCAAGCGGTGTAGACCAGTTGCGAGGTAGAGAGGCCCGAGGCCAGGATCTTGACCTTCAGGTCTGTGATGTCCTTCGCGTCGATCAGCGGGTGATTGACGGCGGGAACCGGGTCCTGCCAGATCAGCTCCTCCATCGGGACCTCGGGTCC
>JABEUK010000168.1 GCA_013044425.1 Thermoplasmata archaeon
GAGGCTTGCTACTTCGATGTCGGTTCTGCCTATCCTGGTGGTGCAGCAGCTACCAAGGGTGGGGTTGTTCGCCCATTAAAAGGGATCGTGAGCTGGGTTTACACCGTCGTGAGACAGGTGTGTTGCTTTTTGGCGGAAGTGCAAGGGTCTCTGACGAGAAGGTTCCCACAGTACGAGAGGAACGGGGAATCGGCGCCTCTAGTCCATCAGTTGTCCGGCAGGGCATCGCTGAGCAGCCACGCGCTACGGGATAAGGGCTGAAAGCATCTAAGCCCGAAACCCCCTCGAAAAAGAGAGACCTTTAAGGACATTCGTAGATGACGAGTTCGATAGAGTCGGGGTGTACATAGAAAGCCCTCGGGCGATCTACTCAGCCCGCGACCACTAACGTCCGCAGCTACGTAACCTGACTGCACTTGACAGTTAAGCAGAACGCGTGTGAAACCAATTCCCGGTGAACGGGAAGGGGGATGCTCCCTTTCCGCCACCAGCGCCGTTTAGTCGTTCAGCGTCCTAGGACCCGCGATGCCATCCCTCGGGGTCGCTCGGAGCCATTGGCCGGTCGTGGCGTGGATCCGCCTCACGGTCCCCGTCCCGCCGGCCCGGCCGGCGCTCCTGGGAGCGGCGCCGCCTCCCGATCCTCCGCTCGACATTCTCGAGCGCAATCCTGTCCCCACCGATCCGCGCAAGCAGGTCTACGCCTACGAGGAGGTGCGCGGAGAGTGGGTGCTGCGGCTCGTGTGGGACGCGGACGATCCCGCGGTGCTCGAGGCGGAGTGCCGGGCCCCGATCTACGGCAAGCGCCTTCCTCCCGAAGAGGTCGGACGGTTCTGGCTCGCGGTCAAAGAGAGGATCGCGCCGATCGGCCCCCTTCCGATCGAGGGTGCGGACCCCCGGCCCGAGGGCGGGAGCAATCCCTAACCCCGATGGAGATCTACGGTGGGCATGGCCGACGCACCTCCCACCGAGGCCGGGGTCGGCGAGGAGTTCTCCATCGTCCTGCCCTTGAACCCTTCGACGGGATTCTCCTGGCAGATCGAGGTCCCGGCCGAGCGCCTCGAACTGCTCGATCGGGAATACGTACACTCCTCGCACCTGATCGGCGCGGGCGGACAGGAGCAGATCCGCTTCCGTGCTCGAGCCGTGGGGGAAGCGACGATCGTATGCAAGTACCTGCGGCCCTGGGAGGGTCGCGCCGTCGAGGAACGGCGGTTCTCCGTCCGGATCCACGCCTAGCGCGACGATCGCGACGCGAAGCATAAACGGGGCCGGCGCTAGCGGGGAACCCGTGCTGCGCTCCACCTTCCTGCACTTCGAAGGGATCGGCCCCGCCACCGAGGCGGCGCTCTGGCGCGCCGGCGTTCGAGACTGGTCGGAGTTCCTCGATGCGGTTCCCGCGATGGGGATGGCGGGCGCGCGGGGAACGACGTTCGTCCGGGATGTCGAAGCAAGCGAGCGCGCATTCGCGGAAGGCGACGCGGGCTGGTTCGCGCGACGCCTTCCGGCCGCGGAGCACTGGCGCATGTACCCCAGCTTCCAGTCGACGACCGCCTACCTCGATATCGAAACGACCTCGCTCTCCCCGTACGAGGGGATCGTGACCGTGGTCACGGTCCACGGGGGTGGGGAGACCCGGACGTTCATCGCCGAGGAGAACCTCGAGGAGCTCCCGGCGTTCCTGCGCCGCTTCGGCGTGCTGGTCACGTTCAACGGCCGGATGTTCGACGTGCCGTTCCTATCGGTCCGGTTCCCGCAGCTCCAGCCCCCGCCCGCCCACATCGACCTTCGCTTCCTCTTCTACCGCCTCGGTCAGGCGGGAGGGCTCAAGCGGATCGAGGAGCGGCTCGGTCTCGGCACCCGCGCGGGCGTCGAGGGCATTCGCGGTCTGGACGCCGTCCGTCTCTGGGAGGAGTACCGCCGGGGAAGCCCAGCCGCGCTCGACCGCCTCGTCCGGTACAACCGGGCCGACACGGTCAACTTAGAGCCGCTGCTGCGCTACGCGAGCTCGGAGCTCTCGCGACGCCTGCTCGGACCGCGGCCCGGACCGGGTGCGGCGCCGGCGCACTAGTCCGGGCGCGATCTCCACCCGCACGGGCGCTGGAATGCCCGGCCCGGTCCCTTCGGCGCGTGCGGCCACGACGCGCTCCCGGGCGAGCTCGCAGTACTCGCGCGATGTGTCGATCGATAGGTAGTGCCGGCCCGTGGCCCGTGCGACGGCGGCGACCGTGCCCGTCCCGCCGAACATGTCCAGGACGACGTTGCCTCGATAGCAGTAGAACTTGATCAGGCGCCGGATCAGCTCGTCCGGGAACGGGGCGGGATGACCCCGGCGATTGCGCTCGGGGGCGATCTCCCAGAATCCGTCGGAGTAGCGTTGGAACTCCGGGCCGGTGATGTCGATCTCGGCGCGGTCTCCCTCGAGCCGCCAACTTCCCTTGGAGAAGACCAGCACGTACTCCCAGGACGGGATCACGTGCGGGTTGGCCGGGCTCTTCCAGCTGCCCCAGGCGGTGCGCCGGCCCATCGTCTGCTTGTACCATAGGATCTCGGTCCGCAGCAGGAAGCCGAGCTCGATCAGGTCGCGCGTGAGGTCGTGGTGGATCGGGCGGAAGTTCTTGATCGAGGTCGGGGCGACGTTCAGCGCGAACCGACCTCCCGGGCGGAGAACCCGTGCGAGCGCCTTCCATACGCCGCGCAGCCACGCGCGGTACTCGAGGTACGTCCGATCGTCGGAGTAGTCGGAGTAGGCGATGCCGACGTTGTACGGGGGGGAGGTGATGGCGAGGTGCACGGACTCGGCCGGAAGCCGGCGGAGCACCTCCCGCGCGTCCCCGCAGATGATCCGATCGAGGGCCGGCGCGGCGGGGCGTCTCGAGGTCCCCGCGGTAGCTCCCTCCGAACTCATCTCGCGGGCGACGCCCTCGAGCGTCCTTGAATCTTCCGGCGGGTGGCCTAGATGGTGGTCGGCATGCGCGAGACGATCTCCTCGGCGATCGCGAGAGAGCTCGTCGCGGCCGGGGAGGGGGCGTTCACAACATGGAGCGCCCGAGGCGATCGGGCGAGGACGAAGTCATCGCATAGATTTCCGTCGGCCCCCACGGCCTGCGCACGGACTCCGGCGCGCAACAGGGCACGGAGCGCTCAGAGGTCTGGTTCAGCACGCGCACCGGCCTCCCGTTGCGCGTGCAGCAGGACCTCAAGGTCAAGAGCTCGACCCCCTTCGGC
>JABEUK010000169.1 GCA_013044425.1 Thermoplasmata archaeon
CCATTTCGTTCAACGGCTCCGGAAGAGCCCTCATCGAACTGATCGCGACCCCCGCCGGCGGGACGGGGTTCGTTCTAGCGGAGACGAACGCCTCGGCGGGAGCGTTCAACCTCACACTTTCCTCATCTCGATTGGTCGCGGGCGTCGTGTACTCCCTTTCGATCGCGGCCACGTACAACACCGCTTCCGCTCCAGTGTACGGAGCGGCGGGCACCGTCTCCTTGGGCTCGGGGGCATCGTCCACATCGTCCTTCAACCTCTGGCTCGTGGTCGCCATTGGAGTCGCGATCCTCGTCGCGGTGCTGCTGCTGGTCGTGCTCCTACGTCGGGGCCGGAAATCGGAAACGCGCGAGTGCGGCGAGTGCGGATCGCTGGTGATGGCGGGAGAGCAGACCTGCCCGCGGTGCGGTACTTGGTTCGAGACCAAGCCGATCCCCTGCTCCAGCTGCGGAGCGGCCATCCCGGCCGATCTCGGGATCTGCCCCGGGTGCGCGACCGAGGCTCCGGACCGGCCGACCGTGGTCCAGGCGAGCGAAGACGAGCGCCAAGCCTACGAGGAGTTCGTCAGTCACTACCGCGCCGCGGCCGCGGGAGAACTGGGGGAGGATTACCCCGAGGTGGAGTTCTGGGCGTGGTGGAAGCAACAGCCGTCATACTACAGCTTCCGCAGGTGGAGGAAACGCGAGGAACGGGATTCCCACCCCGTCGAAGCTACGAACGAACCCGAGCCCTCGGACGAGGAGCTCTTCTGAAGTCGGCGGTGCGACATCTTTAACGTGCGTCCGTCATGGATGCTCGACTTTCGCATGCCGGGGAACCTGGAGCGGGGACGTCAGAAGATTGAATGGGCCCAGACCCACATGGCCGTCCTCGACGGGATCCGCCGACGCTTCGAAGTCGAGAAACCGTTCCAAGGACTCACCATCTCTGCCGTCCTCCACGTCGAAGCGAAGACCGCCGCGCTCGCGCTCGCCCTCCAGGCCGGGGGCGCGGAGGTCCACCTCGCCGCCGGAAACCCCCTCTCCACCGATGACGATCCGGTGGCCGCGCTGGTCGATGCGGGGATCGAGACCTACGCTGTGAAAGGGGAATCGATCGCGGAGTACAACGCGGGGATCGCCGCGATGCTGGAAGCCGACCCCGATATCATCGTCGACGATGGGGCCGATCTGGTCGCGCTGGTCCACACGAAGCGCAAGGACGCCGGACGCGTTCGGGGTTCGACCGAGGAGACCACGACCGGGATCACGCGCCTGCGCGCGCTCGAGAAATCCGGCAAGCTCCTCTTCCCGGCGATCGACGTCAACGATGCCGAGATGAAACATCTCTTCGACAACCGGTACGGAACCGGCCAATCCACGATCGATGGCATCCTCAGCGCAACGAATCTCCTCATCGCGGGGCGCGTGGCGGTCGTCGCCGGATACGGTTGGTGCGGCAAGGGGATCGCCGCGCGGCTGCGTGGCATGGGAGCGGACGTCATCGTGACCGAGATCGACCCGGTCCGGGCCCTCGAAGCGCGGATGGACGGCTTCCGGGTGCAGCGCATGTTGGACGCCGCGACGCACGCCGATCTGATCGTGACCGTCACGGGCAGCACGGGCGTCGTGGGGGCCGAGCACTTCCGGGTAATCAAGGACGGATGCATCCTCGCCAACTCCGGCCACTTCGACGTCGAGGTCTCCCGGACCGATCTCGAGGGAGTCGCTATCTCCCACCGCTCCGTACGCCCACATGTGGACGAGTACGCGTTCGCCGACGGACGGAAGGTCTACCTCCTCGGGGAAGGACGCCTCGTCAATCTGGCGGCCGGCCAGGGCCACCCCGTGGAGATCATGGACCTTTCCTTCTCCCTGCAGGCGCTGAGCGCCGAGCACATCGCGAAGCATGGGCGCTCGATGAGCCCCAAGGTACACGCGGTGCCGACCGAACTCGACCGAGAAGTGGCTCGCGCCGCCCTCGCGCCGTTCGGCATCCAGATCGATGAGCGCACGGACGCGCAACGGGAGTACGCCGCAAGTTGGGAACTAGGGACATGACATCCGAAGCGAAGACGCCGGAGGAGCTGCGCTACACGAAGACCCACGAGTGGGTGCGGATCGAAGGCGATCAGGCAACCATCGGCATCACCGACCACGCCCAGGGCGAGCTCACCGACATCGTGTACGTGGATCTTCCCGCGGTCGGTACGCCCGTACGAGCCGGAGCCTCCGCGCTCGTCCTCGAGTCCGTCAAGACCGTCGCCGACGTCTATGCCCCGGGGGATGGGCGGATCAGCGCTGTGAACACCGCCCTGAAGACCGATCCGGGCCTGATCAACAAGGACCCATACGGCCAAGGGTGGATCCTCCGCATCCAGCTCGATCGCCCGATTCCGCCCCCGGAGCTCCTCGACGCGGCCGCCTACCGCACGCTCGCCGGGTCGCACGCGTAGCGGCGGTTCACTTACCCTCGAACTTGGGGGGGCGCCGCTCCAGGAACGCACGCATCCCCTCGGTTCGGTCGCGCGTGCCGAACGTGTGGCCGGCCGATTGGCCCTCGAGGTAGAGGGCGGCGGAAAGCGGCGCGTCCATGCCATCATCGATCACTCGCTTGATCCACCGCACCCCGAGCGGAGCGCGGCTCGCGATCGTCTCGGCGAGCTTCTGGGTCTCCTCCCGCGCCGCGCCCGCGGGATAGACCTGCGCGACGAAGCCTAGGCGAAGGGCCTCCTCCGCCCCCACGGGAATCCCCGTGTACACCAGCCACTTGGTCTTCGCCCTACCGATGAGGCGAGTGAGTCGCGAGGCTCCTCCCATGCCGGGGTGGATGCCGACCGTCACCTCGGGAAGCCCCAGTTGGGCCCCCTGCGCCGCGACAATGAAGTCCGCCGCCAGAGCGAGCTCGAGACCTCCCCCGAGCGCGTATCCCTCCACCAGCGCGATCACCGGCCCCGGGAACGCCTCGACGCGGCGCGCCGCGCGTTGACCGATGTAGCCGAACTCGACGCCCTCGGCGAGGCTCTTATGCTCCATCTCGGCGATGTCCGCCCCGGCCGCGAACACCGGGGAGGAGCCGGCAAGTACGACCGCGCGGACCTCCGGTACGGACTCGAGTCCCTGGAACGCGCGCTCGATCTGCTCCAGGAGATCGGAGTTGAGGGAGTTGAGCACCTCCGGTCGGTCGAGCAGTACCCAGGCGACCGGACCACGATGCTCGACCCGTACGTAGCGCATCGGCCAGCGGGACTCACCCGCCGCGGCCCGCCGGCGCAGCTCCGCAGAGATCGGGAAGGCGTCGCCCCAGCGCTTCGCATACTGCTCGACCAGGCGCAGCCCCTCAGGGATGCCGATCGACGAGAGCTGGGCGAACGGCCCCCAGGCCCGACGCAATCCGACCGTCGCGCCCCGATCGGTCGCCTCGGGCGTGGCGACGCCCTCCTCGACGAGCCGGGCCGCTATCCCGATCGTGAGGCCGAGGAAGCGCTCGCGCACTTCGGTCTTGCGCTGCGGCTCGACCGCCATCTCCTTCCACGCCCAGGGGGTGCCCGACCGGAACTGCTCTTCGAGGCGGGAGGACGGCGCGTAGGCCGCCCCGAAGGCGGCGTGCAATGACTCTTGTGAATGGGCCGCGATCGGGATCCCGGTCACGTTCATCAGCTCGAACGGGCCGAGCGTGGCTCCGAACAGTTCCCGCCCCACCTCTTCGATCGTCGCGAGGCTCGCGACGCCCTCTTCCGCGAGACGCGCGGCCTCGTTCAGATACGGGACGAAGTAGCGGTTGACCGCGAAGCCCGCTCGATCCGCGACGCGGATCGGCACCTTGCGCGTGAGGTAGCCGAACTGCTCGAGCGCGTCGAGGACCCCGGAGTCGGTGGACTCCCCGCCGATCACCTCGAGGAGCTTGTTGATCGCGGCGGGGAAGAAGAAGTGCAGGCCCGCGAAGCGTTCCGGGTGCGGGAAGCCCCGGGAGAGCTCGGTCACGGAGAGTGACGAGGTGTTCGTCGCGACGATCGCCTGGGGCGAGACGAGCGGACCCAGCTCGCCGAGGAGCTTCGCCTTGACCGCGCGGTCCTCGAACACGGCCTCGATCACGAGGGCGGCCCCCTCGACCGCGGCACGAAGATCGGTGGTGAACGAGATGCGGCCGAGGACCTCCTCGCGCCGGGCCGGCGTCAGCTTCTTTCGCTGGATGGCGCCCGCGAGCATCTTGTCGATGAGGCCCCGGCCGCGCTCGAGCATCGGTGCGTCGATGTCCCGAACCCGGACCGTGAAGCCGGATTGGGCGCAGGCTTGCGCGATCCCGCTGCCCATGTTGCCGGCGCCGATGACGGCGATCACCGCGGGCGGTCGGACCGATGGGATCTCCATGAACGAAGGTGCCCCTGGTCCGCGTCAGGAACGGGGTGTATTTACAGTTCGGGCCGTCCCGCCTCCGAAGACGCTCGGGGCTCGCCACCGGTGCCCCCGCCTCGGGCGGATGTCGTGGGCGGACCGCGCGCGCCCTCCCTAAGTTAAGGGGGGCGGCGCTCCGGGGGAACGATGGCCACCTTAGAGGAGGAGCGGTCCGCGGACGCCGCGCTCGAGACCGAAGCGCAGCTCGTCCTGACCCTGGGGGGGTACGCCCTCGAGGTCGCCGGGGCCCGGCTCGTCACCAACGAGCACGTAGCCGTCCCCCGGTTCAATTTCGTGCAGGAGCTCGGCATCGCACGCGAGCGCCAGACGGCGTTCTTCGAGCGCGCGCTCGATCACTACTTCCAGCGCGCCCTTCGCCCGACCTTCCGCGTCCCCGTTCCCGTCCCCGCCTACTTGGACACCAACCTTTCTCGACTCGGGTTCCACGCCCGGCCCGAGCCCCTGACGATCCTCGTGGGCGAGGCCGGGGCGACACGCCCACGTCGAGGGGCGACCCGGGTGCGAGTCGCGAAGGATTCCGAACTCGGCCGGGTGGCCGAGTTCTGGACCTCCGAGCGAGAGCGGCCCGAGTTCGC
>JABEUK010000170.1 GCA_013044425.1 Thermoplasmata archaeon
CGCACGGCGCGTACCGGTGAGCGGAGCAGGCGGCCCACGGCCCGGGGAGGCAGCCGAGCGAGGTAGCGCGATCGCTCGCCGGTGCCGGGCATGATCTCGAGAAGGAGCTTGGCCCGCGGCGCCGCCGATTTCGCGAGGCGCTGGAGGGAATCCGGGAACGGCTCTGGTGCGAAGCCGAGCACGTTCCCGAGAGCCGTCACCTCCCCGAACGCGCCCGATCGTACGGGCGGGCGGAACCCATCGCCCCGCACCGGGTCGGGGGAGTACCGTTCGCCCGTCCGATCCGACGGGGAGCTACGAGCCCGGCGAAGCATCACGTCGGAGAGATCGATCAGCACGCGCCGACTTTCCTCCGAGCCGATCCGATGCGTAAAGCGTCCCGGTCCGGGCCCGATCTCGAGCACCCACGGAGCGTCCGCCCGGTGGCGATCCAAGAATCGTTCGCGGAGCTCCCGGAAGAGATCGCGTTGGGGGGTTCCCTCGTAGCGGTTCCACTCCCGATCCGCCCGGTAGGAGTCGACCTCCCGAAAGCGCTCGCGCGCCTCTTCCGCCGAGGGGGTCCCGGGATCGGCCGCCCCCGCGCTGGCCGACCGAAGCGAGGGGGCAAGGGCGTCTCCCCTTCGTTTTCCCCCGCCCAGCGTCGACCGCGCACGATCGGTGCTGGCCCGCGCCCGAGCCCTTATATATACCGACCTCCCGTTGATGGCTCGGTACACGTCATGCCGTATTACGAGTGTCCGAAGTGTGGCGGGGGTTACGTGATCGATGTTCCGCCCAGCGCGCGGCCCGTCTGCGACCGCGATGGGGCCCGGCTGAAGCGCACGAGCGACGCCTCCTACGAGAAGAACGCTCGCGAAGACTGAACGCCCGCTCGGACATCGGCGCGATGGAGCGACGGGGACCGCTGGTCCACCGCGCGGTCCGGTTCGGCTCGCTCGCACTGCTCGTCGCCGGCCTCCTCCTCGTACTTGCGAACATCCTCCCCGCCCTCTCCTACTCCGGTTTCAGTTCGACCCAGACGCTCGTCCAATCCTTCGGAAATCCCTCCCAGTCCCCGCTCGCGATTGTCTTCGATCTGATGATCGTGGCGTTCGGGATCTTCCTGATCCTCGGCGCGTGGCTGATCTGGAGCGGCCTGCCGCCGCGGGGCTCGCGCGCGGTCGGGCTCGTCCTCCTCATGATCGGCGGTCTGTCCGCGATATTCCTCGGGGGATTCCCGTCCGGCTCGCCCCAGGACGTCGCGAACCTCAACGGCACGGCCACCACCGCGTTCTTCGTCGCGGCGGGCCTTGCCCTCTTGATCCTGACCTTCGCCATGCTTCGAGACCGCCGGTGGGACGGACTGCGGCTGTTCACCCTGCTGTCCGGGATCGTGGTGCTGGCCTCATTCATCCTGTACCAACAGGGATCCGGCAGCCCGCTCGGACCCGGCGGGGCCGAGCGGGTCGGCCTGGCCGCGCTGACCGTCTGGCTCTTCGCCATCGGGACCCGCCTCATTCGGATCCCGGTGTTCTCCGGCCGGTTCCCGAAGTAAGACCCTTTTTGAAGCGCCGTCCGGACCCGTGACGGGCATCCCGCACGATGAGATCGTGGTCAAAGGCGAGCCCGTGCGCGTCCTGGAGAGGCACCCATGCCGCGGTCGACGCATCGTCGCCCCCCTTCGGCGCGCCGGGTCTCCCCGTCATGAGGAAGGCGACGCTCGTCGTTGAGCCACGGGGATCGCGATGAGGCCCGGAGTAGACCCCTACGATCGCTCGAGGGCGTGCTCGGAGCCCGGTCTCCTCGTGGAGCTCTCGGGCGACGGCCGCCTCCACCGTCTCGCCTAGCTCCACGAATCCGCCGGGGAGCGCCCACTCTCCGCGGAACGGGGCCTGGCGGCGTCGGACCAGGAGGATGCGGTCTCGATCGATCCAGACCGCGTCCACGGTGAGTGCGGGTCCGCGAGGCCGAGCCATGATCGTCGTGTTCTCCCGGCGGAGCCGCCGATGCGCTGAGGCTCGCATCGTTATTTGCGCTTCCATGCCTATCGGGGGCGTTCGGTATGCAGGTCGTTCGGAGCAAGGCGCCCTTGCGGATCAGCTTCGCCGGTGGCGGGACCGACGTCTCCCCGTACCCGGAAGAGAAAGGTGGTGCGGTGCTGAACTGCACCATCGACAAGTTCGCCTATGCTACCCTCGATGTCGAGGCCGACGGGAAAGGCGAGACCGGGGTTCACTCGCTCGACTACGACATGAAGAGCCGCTACGCCACGCCGGACGACCTCGTCTACAACGGCGAGCTCGATCTCGTCAAGGCGGCGCTCCGGATCCTGCGCCCGAGCGATCCGGCGCGAGCGCAGTCGACCGACTCGCTGAACATGTTCCTGCATTCCGACGCTCCCCCCGGGACCGGTCTCGGGAGCTCCTCGACGATGTGCGTCGCGCTCGTGGGCGCGTTCCAGCACTACCTGCGCGAGCCGTGGACCCAGTACGAGGTCGCCGAGATCGCCTACCACATCGAACGCAACGAGCTCGGCCTGCGCGGCGGGCGCCAGGACCAGTACGCGGCGACGTTCGGGGGCTTCAACTTCATGGAGTTCACGAAGGAACGGGCGATCGTCACCCCGCTGAAGATCCACCCGGAGGTCGCGAACGAGCTCGCCTATCGCCTCCTTCTCTGCTACACGGGGACGAGCCATTTCTCCAACGATATCATCCGGGAGCAACAGCGCGCCTACACCGCCAAGGCTCCGGAGACCGTCGACGCCTTGGACGCCACGAGGACGCTCGCGATTGACATGAAGAACGAACTGCTCCGCGGGAACATCGATGAGATGGGCCGACTGCTCGACGAAGGCTGGCAGCTGAAGAAGCGGTTCACCTCGGGCATCTCCAATCCGCAGATCGACGGGCTCTACGAGAAGGCCCGCGCGGCGGGCGCGCTCGGAGGAAAGCTCCTCGGCGCCGGAGGGGGCGGCTACCTCCTGTTCTTCTGCGATTTCGTGCGGCGGGCGCAGGTCGCTCGCGCGGTCCACGACGCGGGAGGAAAGGTCGTCGACTTCTCGCTCGAGTATAGCGGCCTCCAGTCCTGGACCGTGCGCAACCCCCGTCGGACGGGAGCGAGCGGACCCCCGGGGACCGCGGGGTCCTAGGTCCGCTTGCCGTGCACCGGGCACGGCCGCTTGAGCTTGCAAAAGCGGCACTTCTCCGGGGAGACCGGCGCCGGCATCGCGTGTTGCATGTGACCGTACTTGCGTCGCGGCATCGCTGGGTCCAGCCGAAGAGGGTCCGAGATTTCAAGCTACGGGCTCGGCCGGATCCGGCCCCCTCAAACTCTTGTGAGCCAGTGCTGCTGGCCGGCCGTGGAGCACCTACCGGGACGGGCGACCCCGGACGGGACCCGCGCGTTCCGTGAGCGCGCCCTCGAGCGCCGACGCATCTCTCCCTCGCACTTCCGCGAGACCGCGCAGAGCCTGACGCTCAGCTCGATCGGGCTCGGTACCTACCTCGGGAACCCCGACCCGGCGACCGATATCGCGGTCGCCGATGCGGTCTCGATCGCGCTGACGATGTCGGCGAGCGCAAGCCCCCCTACTTGTAGGGGGGTTAGCGAGCCTCAAGTACCGGCGGCGCATAGGCCCTTCCGTACCCGGGGGCACCGGGGAATCCACGCTCGTAGAAACTGCGGCCTCCACTCCCTCGGGAGCGAGCCGGGTCGATGAAGCGAGAACCGCCCGAC